>NZ_JBFAZH010000032.1:0-18321 GCF_040681735.1 Actinoplanes sp. NPDC051633
CAGCACGTCGTCGACCGTCACCCCGCCGACCACCCGGTGCGCGTTGTCGACCACCGGCAACGACACCAAGTCGTATGTCGCCAACCGCCGGGTGATGTCCTTCAGGTCGGTCTCCGGGTGCAGCGGGTCGATGTCGTTGACCACCAGGCCGCCGAGGATCGACGCCGGCGGCTCCCGCAGCAGGCGCTGGAAGTGGACCATGCCCAGATATTTGCCGGTCGGCGTGGCGCTCGGGGCGCGGGCCACGAAGACCTGCGCGGCGACCACCGGCGGCAGCTCCGGCTCGCGGATCCGCGCCAGCGCCTCGGCCACCGTCGAATCCGGCGTCATGATCACCGGCTCCGAGGTCATCACACTGCCCGCGGTGCCCGGGCTGTAGTTCATCAGCTGCCGGACCGGGGCCGCCTCGTCGGGCTCCATCAGGTCCAGCAGCAGCGTCTGCTCCGCCTTGGGCAGCTCCGCCAGCAGGTCGGCGGCGTCGTCCGGGTCCATCCGCTCGAGCACGTCGGCGGCGCGCTCGCGATCGAGCTGGATCAGGATTTCCACCTGGTCGTGCTCGGGCAGCTCCTCGAGGACGTCGGCGAGCGTACGGTCGCTCAGCGCGGCGGCCACCTCGTTACGGCGGGCGTCGGGCAGGTCCTGCAGGGCGTTCGCCATGTCCGCCGGGCGCATCTGCTCGAGCAGTGCCACCAGGTTGGCCGAGCCCTGGGTGTCGGTCGGCCCGATCAGGCCGCGCACCCGCTCGAACTCGATCTGCACGATGTGCCCGCGGCGGGTCAGCCGGCCGGTGTGCTCGCGGATCGCCACGCGGGTGATCAGCCATTCGCTGGAGCTGTTCTGATCCATCCCCAGGTCGACCACCGTCCCCGCGACCCCGTCCGGCGCATAGCTGACCCGGCGGTCCAGCAGGTCCTCCAGCACGAGCAGCTCGTTGGGCCGCTTCTCGAACCGGCGCAGGTTGAGCGAGCCGCTGGACAGCGCCACCGACTCCGAATCCATGCTCGTGATCCGGCCGATCGGCAGGAAGATGCGCCGGCGCAGGGCCATCTCGGCGACCAGGCCGACCACCTGCGGCGGGCGGTTCGTGGTGCGCAGCCGGACCACGGCGTCACGAACCCGGCCGACCCGGTCGCCGTTGGGATCGAAGACCGGCAGCGCGGCCAGCCGCGCCAGATAAACCCGCGTCCCCATGGTCACGGGTTCAGAGTAGGCCCTGGCTAGGGTCCGGACATGTCCACCGTGGCGTACGAGATTGTTGACGTGTTCACCGACCGCCCCTTCGCCGGGAACCCGCTGGCCGTGGTCTTCGACGCCGCGGCGCTGGCGACCTCGCAGATGCAGTCGCTGGCGTGCGAGTTCAACCTCTCCGAGACGGTGTTCCTGCTGCCGCCCACGACGGATGCGACGTACCGGGCGCGGATCTTCACCCCGGAGCGGGAGCTGCCCTTCGCCGGACACCCGAGCGTCGGGGCGGCGGTGGTCGCGATGCGACGGGGCCTGTTCGGCGAGGGACAGGTGGTGCAGGAGTGCGGCGCGGGGCTGCTGCCGATCACCGTGACCGCCGCGGGCGGGGCGACGCTGACCGGCGGAACACCGACGCTGGGCCCGCCGCGCGATCCGGAGCCGCTGCTGGCCCTGGCCGGCCTGCGCGCCGAGGACCTCGCGGAAGGCGCCCCACGCTCGGCCGGGTGCGGGCTGGAGTTCGTGTTCCTACCGGTACGCCCGGAAGCCGTGCCGGCCGCGACGGTGCTCGACCCGCGAGCGGCCGCCATGCTAGAGGTGACCGGGATGAGCGTCTTCGCCTGGGACAAGGACTCGCGGACGGCGCACGCCCGGGTGTTCTGCCCGGCGGTGTCGGTCCCGGAGGACCCGGCGACCGGCTCGGCGGCCCTGGGCCTGGGCGTGTGGCTGACGGCGGCGGGCCTGCTGCCGGGGGAGGGCACTACGTCGTACACGGTCCACCAGGGCGCGGAGATGCGCCGCCCGTCAACGTTGGCGTGCACGGCAACGGCGGTCGGCGGAGCGGTGACGAGCGCAACGGTGACGGGCCATGTGGTCCCGATCGCCCGCGGCGAGATGGCCGTCCCGCCGTTCATCGGCTGACGCCGAGCCGCGCGCTAGCCGAGCCGCGCGCTCGCCGAGCCGCGCGCTCGCCGCGCTGATCACCCGCGCCGCCACCTCCCCCACCCCGGCACTGGGTGGGCCTCAAGTTAGGGCCCGGGTATGACAGTTTCCCGGCGTTGTCCACACCGGGTCGTGGCGCGCCCTGCTTGATCAGCGTCGGCGACGGACGCGGTGCAGCCGGAACGGGCGGCGGGTCTTGTTGCGGGCCGGGGTCTCGCGGGGCGGCTCGGCGCCGGAGTCGCTCGGCAGATCGGGCGAGGCGACCGGCGGCTCCTCGACCGGCGTCAGCCGGACCACGGCGCAGCCCGTCTCGGCCCAGCGCGCCACCTGCTCGTCGGCCGTGCCGCGACCGTTGAGCCGCTTGTTGGCCAGTTGCGGCGCGACGGTGTCCCAGTCTTCGCTGCCCGGCCGCAGGCGCTCGACCGACGCCTCCAAGATCACGATCAGCCCGCCGTTGTCACCGCGCAGCCGCACGCTCGCCCGGCTCGCCTCGGCCAGCCCGGGCGCGGCCTGCTCGCCGGGCCCGCTGACGATGATCAGCGACCCGTCCAGCGGCATGCACCACAGCCCGACCGCCGCCCCGTCCGCGACGGAGATCCAGGCGATCGCGGCCTTCTTGATCGCCTCTTCGACAAGCGCAGCACCCACGCCGGTCATCCTCGCACGCCCGCGGCACGGGGGCCGCGAGCCGAAGTGGTAGTCCAGACACCTGTGGAGCCCTCGGACAGGTGGCTGGGCTACCACTGTGCCGTGGGGCAACCGGCGGGCAGCGAAAGTGGTAGCTGACGCACCTGGGGAGGCCTCGGACAGGTGGGTGGGCTACCAGTTGAGTGGTCAGACCAAGGCTGGGGTGCGGTCGATCAAGGTCAGGAGGTCCGTCAGGGAGTCGATCGCCGGGCCGTCGAAGTTGTTGTCCCGGTCGAAGACCAGGTGGTCGGCAAGGTCCGGGGCGTTCAGCCGGACCGGGGTCATGCCGACCGCAGCGGCCCCCGTCAGCTCCCGGCTGCCGCCGTCGCCGACGTAGACGCACTCCTCAGCGCGTACCCCCAGCATCTCGCACGCCGCCCGGTAGATCCGCGGATCCGGCTTGCAGAAGCCCACCTCGACCGAGAAGACGCGCGCGTCGAGCAGGTCCGACACGGGCAGGCTCGGCAGGAATGCCGGCAGTTCGTGCGTACAGTCGCTGATCAAGGCGGTCGACAGACCGCGCGCCTTCACCGCCGTCAGGGCGCTCACCGCGTCGGGGCGCAGTCTCGTGTCGGCCCTGAGGGCGTCCACGCGGGCCGGCACCGCGGCCTGCAGCTGCTCCGGCCGCGGCCGGCCACCGGCCTGCTCGGACACCCACCGTAGGGTGGCCTCGGCCGACCCGAAGGTCCCCCGAGCCCGGGAGTGGAACGTGCGATCCAGAACGCCGCGGATCACCTCGGGGTCGCAGCCCAGCCGCCTGGCGATGTCGGCATGCTGAGGCCCCCGGGTGACCGACCGGGTCAGTGTGCCGAAGAAATCGAAGATGACCGTGCGGTATGCGGACACGGCGAACCAGCCTCCCAGGGCATTGACAGATGTGACCGTCGGGAGAGTAACGACCTCTTCACTTTCTGCTCAACACCGGTCGACAAACTGTGATGCACAACCGTCAGAAGTGACGCCGGGGGATGAATATGCGCTCAAACCGCACTCTGCTCACCGCGGCGGCCCTCACCGTGGCGGTTCTGGCGGTGTCCTCCTCGGCCCCGCTGATCGCGTTCGCCGCCGCTCCGGCCCTGGCCATCGCCTTCTGGCGCAACGGCGTCGCGGCCGCCGTGCTCACTGGAGTCACGGCCGGTCCCCGGCGGGCCGAGCTCCGCGGTCTGCTGCGCGGGAAGCATCGCGACGGGCTTTTCTGCGTGTTGTCCGGTTTGGCGCTCGCCGTGCACTTCGGCACTTGGATTCCGAGCGTGCAGCTGGGTTCGGTCGCGACCGCGACGGCGCTGGTCGCGACGCAACCGGTGTGGCAGGGGCTGATCGCGGCCGGGCAGGGCCGTCGCCCGTCGACCGCGGCCTGGGTGGGCATCGCGCTGGCGGTGATCGGCGCGGCCTGGGCGACGGGCATCGACGTCGGGGTGTCGAGCCGGGCGGTGCTCTCCGATGTGCTCGCGCTGATCGGCGGGATGGCCGCGGCGGTCTACACCGCGCTCGGCGAGCGCGTGCGCGTCCGCCTGAGCACGACGACCTACACGTGGGCGTGTTACGGCACGTGCGCGGTGGTGCTGCTGGTCGTCTGTCTCACCCTCAGAACACCACTGACGGGGTACGCGCTGAGCACCTGGCTCGCCATCGCGGCCCTGATCATCGGCCCTCAGCTCCTCGGCCACTCGATGTTCAACTACGCCTTGCAGCACACCACGGCGACGACCGTGAGCGTCCTGATCCTGCTGGAAACCCCGGCCGCGACCCTGTTGGCCTGGCTGTGGCTGAACCAGACCCCGCGCGTGGCCGCCCTCCCGGGCCTGGCTCTCCTGCTCGCCGGCGTGGCGGTGGTGATCCTCTTCTCCCGCCGCGGGCCCGCGTTGCCGCCGGAGACCGGCGCCGGAGCCGTGGACGTGGCCGGAAGTAATGACAGCGCGTCGTAGCATCGAGTGATGCGTAGTGCTGAAGAGATCCTTCGGGGGGCCGAGGTCATCGCGGTCGTGGGCGCCTCGCGGGAGCCGTGGAAGCCGTCGCATTCGGTGCCTCGGCAGATGCTCGAGCACGGTTGGCGGATCATCCCGGTCAACCCGTTCGCCGACGAGGTGTTCGGGGTGAAGGCCGTGCCGACGCTGGCCGACATCGGCGAGCCCGTCGATCTGGTCGACATCTTCCGGCCGGCCGCCGACGCCGTTGAGATAGTGCGGCAAGCTGTTGCCATCAATGCGCCCGCCGTGTGGCTGCAGTCCGGGATCGTCTCCGCGGAGGCGCGCCGGATCGCGACCGAGGCGGGCATCGACTACGTCGAGGACCGCTGTCTGGCGGTCGAACGGGCCGTCGCCGGACTCACTCGCCTGAGCTGATCCATCCCAACAGCGTCACAAGCAGGGAACACGACAGCGAACGGGGTGTCCGTTCGCTCGCTGCTACTAGTACGGTGCCCGGTGAACGAGGAGGACCGACATGAGCTATCCGCCGACCGGCGGCTCGCCCGACCCTTACCAGCCTCAGCAGCCGTACGGGCAGCAAGAGCCGTCCCCGTACGCGCAGGACCCGTATTCGACTCCGTCGAGCGGTGCGCCTTCGAGCGGGCAGCCCTATCCGCCTCCGGCCTACAACCCGCCACCGCAGTACGGCGCCACGGGCCCGAGCTACCAGCAGCAGCCCTACGGTCAGCCGCAGGTGCAGACCACCAACACGATGGCGATCCTCGCGCTCGTCTTCGCGTTCATCTTCGCGCCGGCCTCGATCTTCCTGGGCCACATCGCGAAAAAGCAGATCCGGCAGACCGGTGAGCAGGGCGAGGGCCTGGCCACCGCCGGTCTCTGGCTCGGTTACATCTTCACCGGCCTGGCCGTCGCGGGTTGCCTCTTCGGGGTGCTCGCCGGCGTGCTGGGCGCCAGCTCGGCCAGCAGCGGTTACTGACACGTCGCCGGCCGGCCTTCGCACGAGGGCCGGCCGGTTGCGGTCAGCGGAACTCTGCCTCGCGCACGCTGTTGCCGCCGTCCACCACCAGCATCTGACCGGTGATGTAGGACGCTGCGGGTGAGCAGAGGAAGGCGATCGCCGCCGCCACCTCGTCCGGTGTGCCCGGACGCCCTATCGGCGTGCCCAGCCCCTGCTTGATCTCGGTCACTGTGGACGCAGCGGTGTAGATCGTGCCCGGCGCGACACAGTTGACGTTCACTCCGTCGGCGACCAGCTCCATCGCCAGCGCGCGGGTCAGGCCGACCACGCCGGCCTTCGCCGCGGCGTAGGCGGCCTCGGTCGGCAGCGCGTTGACCGCGCCGGCCGTGGCGGCCAGGTTCACGATCCGGCCCCAGCCACGCTCCGCCATGCCGCCCACGAAGGCCCGGCTGCACAGGAACGCGGTGCTCAGGTTGCGGTCGACCTCGGAGCGCCACTCGTCGTACGTGAGCTGCGCCACCGGCCGGAGCACCTCGGGGCTCGCCCGGCTGGCGAGGCCGGCGTTGTTGACGAGCACCTCGACGTCGCCGAGCGAGTCGGCGATGGCGTCGGCGAGCGCGCCCACCTCGGATTCGTCGGTCAGGTCGGCGACGAAGCCGGTCACGGCCAGCTCGGAGGCGCGCTCGTGGATGCGGCGGGTGGTGGACACGATGGCCACCCGGGCGCCGAGGTCGCGCAGGCGGCGCGCGGTCGCGTACCCGATGCCGTCCGGACTGCCGGCGCCGGTGACCAGCGCCACCTTGCCGTCCAGCCGCAGGGTGACGGGAAACTCTTCCGCGTCGTTCTCGGGGTCGTCGAAACCCATCTCGGCCTCCGGCGTGGACTCGGCGCTGGTCGTGGACGTCGTGCTGCGTGGCCGGCGACCGGTCGCGGGTCGTGTCGCATCCCGCCTCGGCCGGCTGCCGCTGCGGGAGCGGGCCTCCGTTGGGTGCCGGGAATCGGCCATGCGGCGATCCTGCCCGGTCCCGGGTGCGGGAGCAAACACGGGGTCCCCGGTTCGTGCCGCCGTGTTCGAGCGGGCACCCGTGGGTGACGGCCCTGACTATCCTGGCTGACGAATCGATCGGCCGGACGGAGAACGCGATGACCTACCCCCCACCACCGGGCCCGGGTGGCTCGTTCTCGCCCGATCCGGTGCAGCCCTACCAGCAGCCGCAGGGTTTCGTGCCGGACAATCCCTACGCTCCCCAGCAGCCCTACGGTTACGACCCCAACGTCCCGTACGGATACGGCAGCCCGTACGCGCAGCCGTCCTTCCCGCTCACGCCGCCGAACGACGGGATGGCGATCGCCTCGCTGGTCGTCTCGTGCGTCTCGGTGCTCGGCCTGTGCACTTGGGGCATCGGCGCGATCCTCGGCCTGGTCGGCGCGATCCTCGGGCACGTGGCGCAGAAGCGGATCCGCAACACCGGGGCGAGCGGCGGAGGCATGGCGCTGGCCGGCATCATCGTCGGCTGGTCGGTCTTCGTGATCGGCCTGATCATCGCCGGGGTCCTGATCTTCGCGATCATCATGTCGGAGACCGCGGGCGACTCGACCTACTAGGTGTTCTGCGCCCGCCTACAGCAAGGTCAGCTGGGTCGGCTCGGGCGAGCGCGACTCCGCGGAGGACGGCGGCACCCCGGGAAACAGCGGCGCGGGATCCTCGGTCACCGGGAGGCTGCGGGCCTCACCAGGGTCCGCCCTGTGCAGCCCGTGCCGGCGTGCGGCGAGCCGGACCCGCGCGGTGATCTCGTCCTGGAACGGCCGCGGCAGGTAGGAACCGCGGCCGTACAGCTCGCGATATCGCGGTGTCAGCTCGGGGTGGGTCTTGCGGAGCCAGGCGGCATACCACTCCTTGGCGCCCGGGCGCAGGTGCAGCGGCAGCGGCGTCACGCTGGTCGCACCGGCCGCGGCGATCGCGGCGACCGTCTCGTCGATGGACTCGTCGGTGTCGGTCAGGCCGGGCAGGATCGGCGCCATCAGCACGCCGACCGAGAAACCGGCATCGGTCAGCGTGCGCACCGCGTCGAGGCGCCGCCGCGGACTGGGCGTGCCGGACTCCACCGACCGCCACACGCGCTCGTCGAGGAACCCGACCGAGAACGACACCCCGACCCGCGTCACGCGTGCCGCCTGCTCGAGCAGCTCGAGGTCGCGCAGGATCAGCGTGCCCTTGGTGAGGATCGAGAACGGGTTGGCGAAGTCGCGCAGCGCCTCCAGGATCGGCGGCATCAGTCGATAGCGGCCCTCGGCCCGCTGGTAGACGTCCACGTTCGTGCCCATGGCGATGTGCGCACCGGACCACCGGGGCGCGGCCAGCTCGCGCCGGACCACCTCCCCGGCGTTGACCTTGACCACCACTTGCGAGTCGAAGTCATGGCCGGCGTCCAGGTCGAGATAGGTGTGCGTATTGCGCGCGAAGCAGTTGTGACTGACCACCCCGTCGGCGACGAAGTCGCCCGTCCCCGTGGTGATGTCGTAGAGCGGCATGGTGAGCCCGAGCGGCTCGATGTCGACGACGGTGAGCTGACCCGCGCTGCGCACGCCGACCCCGGAGACGTCCAGCGGCGCGTCGGTGACACCGGTCAGATGCCGGAAGCGCAGGGCCGACCAGAGGTCACGCATGGTCTCGACGGTGGGTGCGGCGCCGAGCGGGCGGCGCGACGCCGGACCGGGGTGAACGGGGCTGCGACTCGAGATGCCCAACCGGCTCAACGCCTCGGTGACGTGGCTCAGGAAGATCTCGTCGCGGCTGGTGAAGACCACCGCCAGCCGGTCGGTGCGGCCGGTCGAACCGTACGCGCCGGCCAGGAAGCCGCGGAACCACGCCTCGGTCGGCTCGGCCGGCCAGCGCAGCGCGTCGTGCAGCTTGACCTCGTCGAGATAGCCGTCGGCCCGCACCCAGGCGTCGCCGTCGCGCGCCCGCCCGCCGTCGCCGCGGACGAGGCCGCAGAGGAATCCGGTCTGGTAGTCGGGCGACTCCTTGGGCGGGTCGGCGAACCGCCCGACCCCGGGCAGCCGGTCGCCCACGGCCAGCGCCGGGCAACCCGGCCTCGCGGGCGCCACGTGCCGCCACCCACGGTCGGTCAGGAAGCGGTGCTCGCCGCTGGACACCAGGCGGGTGCCGTCGGCGAGGGTCACCCGGAACGCCGGCTCGGTGGTGGTCCAGTGGTCGAGCACCGTGGTCGGCACATACCGCCGGTGTGGCCCGGCGCCCATCGTGCCCATCACCGCGTCGCCGGGGCGCAGCTCGGCCATCGGCCGGGTGCTGCCGTCGGCCATCAGCACTGGCGTGTCGCCGGCCAGGCAGTACGAGCAGGCGTGTGAGCAGCCTCGGTAGGGGTTGATCGTCCACTCGAACGGCACCCGGGAGGCGCCGGGCACGCGATTGATGATCGATTTGGCCCGCACCTCGTAGAACGTCATGCCCTTGAAGGCCGGCGTGTCGAAGGTGCGCACGGTCGCGCCGGGCAGCGCCAGCGGCAGGGGTGGAGCCGCCGGCGCCGCCCTGTCCTGGGATGGCCCAGCCGGGAGCGAGTCGTGGCCGGCGCCGGGCGCCGACAGGTGAGACCATCGCATGACGAAGATTCGAACACACGTTCGATCATGTTGTCCACCCGACACACACGGCGGCCTGCAAACGGAACGGGCCGCCCCTCAGGGCGGCCCGCAGTGCGAAACGTGGGTCAGTGCTGGTGCGCGGCGACCGCCTTGCGCACGTCCTCCATGTCGAGCTCCTCGACCTTGTCGATCAGCAACTCGAGCTGCGACTCCGGGAGGGCGCCGGGCTGTGCGAAGACCTGGATGCCGTCGCGGATGGCCATGATGGTCGGGATCGAGCGGATGTTGAACCGGGCGGCCAACTCCTGCTCGGCCTCGGTGTCCACCTTGCCGAAGGTGATGTCGGTGTGCTTCTCGGACGAGCGCTCGTAGGTCGGCGCGAAACGCACGCAGGGCCCACACCAGCTGGCCCAGAAGTCGACCAGAACGATGCCGTCCTTGCCGGTCACCTCGTCGAAGTTCTCCGCGGTCAGCGTAACGGTGGCCATGATCTCTCCGTCCACGAAATAAGACTTACGCGAGGTAGAACCCCACGTCACGGTAGTCAATTCCCGGACATCCGGAGGCCAACACGTGGGATAGGGCACCTTCTGCTGAATTGCAGTCCGAGTGCACCTTCACCCACCGTGATCGCCTGTCACATGCGTCCTGAGCAGCCATGTAGCAGGATGCCAGCGGGCGGGGTACATGCGGCATACATGCTTCTGCAGATGGGCACGGGTGCCGTGAATCCCCGATTCAACTGAAAACAAAGTTAAAAAGTGACCTGGGTCACTTCGAAATCCCTTCACATCGATACGTAGGGTGAGGCAGACTTAGAGGCCAACAGAGCGTGGGCGGCGGGTGCCGGGGAGGGCCCCGCCGCTCATTGCGTCTGCAGGTCTTGCAGAATGGCCGCCCATGAGCGACGAGGTGGGCGTCGGCCCCTGGCCGGGTGAGCCGGATCAGTGGCCCACCGATCAGCGCTACGACCCTGATCTTCTCGCCCACGGCGACCGGCGCAACGTGGTGGACCGCTACCGATACTGGACCCGCGAGGCCGTGATCGCCGATCTCGACGCCCGCCGGCACGACTTCCACGTCGCGATCGAGAACTGGCAGCACGACTTCAACATCGGCACGGTCGTGCGCAACGCGAACGCGTTCCTGGCCCGCGAGGTGCACATCGTCGGCCTGCGCCGGTGGAACCGCCGCGGCGCGATGGTCACCGACCGGTACCAGCACATCCGCCACCATCCGACGATCGAGGACTTCGTCGCCTGGGCCAAGGCCGAGGAGCTGCCGGTGATCGGCATCGACAACCTGCCCGGCTCGCGCCCGCTCGAGACGGTCACCCTGCCCCGGCGCTGCGTGCTGCTCTTCGGCCAGGAGGGGCCGGGCCTGTCCGAGCCGGCCCGCGCCGGGTGCGCCCAGCTGTTCTCGATCGCGCAGTACGGCTCGACCCGGTCGATCAATGCGGGCGTCGCGAGCGGCATCGCCATGCACGCCTGGATCACGGCGCACGCCGAGTCCCCGCCGGATGAGTGAAAAGCCGGTTTCGCTTGACGGGACACGTGCCGGGCCCCACGGTATGAGTGTGGGTGTCACGGTCAGTTGCCCCCGATGTGCTGCACGGGTCCGGCCGCCGGATCTGATGCACAGCGAGTGGCGCTGCGACAACTGTGGCGACGTCCCACCCTTCCGGGTCATGCGACACATCGGCCCGGAGATCGTGGAGAGCGTGCTGCGCCAGCCCGCCCCCACGGTCGATCGCCCCCCACTCTGGTGCCCGTGGCCGTTGCCGCCGGGCTGGATGGTCACCGGGGTCGGCTGGGCCGGAGACGAGAGGCTGGGGGTACGAGCGACGGCGCTCGCCTGCAGTGGACCCGATCCCCTCGGCGGAGGTCCGGCCGACGTGGTGCTCATCGCCGAGCAACCCGGCGTCGGGCTCGGCACGCGGTTCGCCGGAATCCCCGGCATCGACCCGGGATATCTGGTGGCCGAGTGCCTCAGCGATGTGAAGGGACACGGTGGTCCACACGCGAAGATCAGGGCCGGCGGGCACCACATCCCGCTGTGGTCGGTGAAGAGTCCGGAAGATCGATCCGCGTACGTGTCAGAGGCCAAGGGCATGTGGCTGTATGCGGTAGCCTGGCCGGCGAGCGCAGGCTATTTCCTGGCCGAACACGTCGTCCTGCATGATCTGTCCGACGGGATTCCGCCTGAGCTCGTGTATGGAGCACCGTCGCCGTACCTGATCGGTTCGTAATGGACCTTTCGGGCAACGGCGTTCACACAACGCAGCCATACTGATACCGTCAGTTTACTGCCGCGGGATGAGCCGTCACCCGCCACGGAGGAGAAGGCCCGCCATGATCAAGAAGGTCCTCACCTGGCTTGGCATCGCTTTCCTAATCTTCTTCATCGCGTTCAACCCGAACTCGGCTGCCCAGGTGTTCTCGTCACTCGGTAGCACCATCGGCGACATCGCGCAGGGTTTTGGAACGTTCTTCACGAACCTCGTCGCTTAACATTTCCTGATGGGTCCAGGCGAGCCGCGCGAATCACACGACGAGGGCGCTCGCCGCCCTCGGGAGGACGACGAGTCGTTCGGGTACAACGATCCCGCGTTCGACGATCCTCAGTACTCACCCGGAGCCGGTTACTCGGCGGACGCCGGTTACTCCCCCGATGCGGGTTACGCGCGCGGGGCGGGCTACGCCGACGAGTCGGAGTACGACGACTACGGCGACAACCGCGAGACCACGGAATATCAGCGTCCTCAGTTCACCGAGGAGGAGCTGGAGGGTCTCGGCCCGGACGGTCCAGGTGTCCCGGGCGGCTCGCGGCGTGTGCTCCCGCTCGAGGACGAACCGACCACTCTGGTCTCCCGCTATCTGTTCCCCACCGAGCGCTATCGCGGCGAGTGGAAACGGCACTGGATCCACCTCTCCGGCCCGCTGCTGATCGGCGCCGGCGCCACCGTCCTGCTCGGATACCTGGCCGGCTTCCTGACCCGGCAGAACATCGACGGGCTGGTCACCGCCGCGGTGCTGATCTGGCTGGCGGTCATCGGCTGGGTGGCGTGGAAGGTCTTCGACTGGTATTTCGATCGCTTCATCCTCACCAACAAGCGGGTGATGGTGGTCAACGGAATCATCACGCGCAAGGTCGCGATGATGCCGCTGCTGCGGGTCACCGACATGAAGTACGAGCAGAGCGCGCTCGGCCGCATGCTGAGCTACGGCACGTTCGTGCTCGAGTCGGCCGGCCAGGACCAGGCGCTGCGCGAGGTCAAGCACCTGCCCAACCCCAACGAGCTCTACCTGCGCGTGGTCGAGGAGATGTACGAGCCGCAGGCCGTCGAGGCGCGGCTGGGCAAGGACGGCGACGGGGGAGACGACGCCTAGGCTGCCGTCCTACGTCGGGGGATGCCGGAGCCGGCCGGTTCGGTAGCGTCGTGCGGTGACCAGAATCGACCTGCACTGTCACTCGACCGCCAGCGACGGCACGTTGACGCCCGCTGAGCTGGTTCGGGCCGGTGCCGCGGCCGGTCTGGACGTCATGGCGATCACCGACCACGACACCACCGGTGGGTGGGCCGAGGCGGCCGCGGCGCGGCCCGAGGGCATGCGTCTGGTACGCGGGGCCGAGCTGTCCTGCCGCTGGCACGGCCCGCGCTGGCCGATCGCGCTGCACCTGCTGGCGTATCTCTTCGACCCGGCCGAGCCCCGGCTCGCGGCCGACCTCGGACGACTGCGCGACGATCGCGAGCACCGCGCCGAGCAGATCGTCGACCTGCTCCGCGCCGACGGCGTGCCGATCACCTGGGCGGAGGTCCACGACTACGCCGCGGGTGGCTCGGTGGGCCGCCCGCACATCGCGCAGGCCCTGATCAGGGCCGGTCTCGTGCGCACCACCGACGAGGCGTTCCACTCGGGCTGGCTGGGCGGGCGCTACTTCGTACCCAAGTCCGATCTCGATGTCTTCGAAGGCGTGCGGGCGGTGCTGGGGGCCGGCGGTGTGCCCGTCTTCGCCCATCCGCGGGCGACCAGACGCGGGCCGGTGGTGCCGGACAGGCTGATCGAGGAGCTCGCCGACGCCGGGCTGTTCGGGCTGGAGGTCGACCACGAGGACCATTCACCGGCCGAGCGCGCCGAGATCAGGGCCCTGGCCGGGCGGCTCGGGCTGGTGGTGACCGGCTCGTCGGACTTCCACGGCACGCACAAGACGGTCGAGCTGGGCGCGTTCGGCACTCAGCCCGCGGCGTACGAGAAGATCGTGGCGGCCGCGAGCGGCGTACCGGTGCTGGGGTGAAGGCGTGAACTTCAAGCTTTTCGGCGAGGTCTTCGTGACCTTGCTGGTGATCGTCGACCCGCCCGGCATGGTGCCGGTCTTCCTGGCGCTGACCGGCGCGCTGCCGGTGAAGCAGCGGATCCGCGCGGGCACCCAGGCGGTGCTGCTGGCCCTCGGCGTCATCGTGGTCTTCGCGGTGGCCGGGCAGACCCTGCTCGACTACCTGCACGTGCAGCTGCCGGCCCTGCAGGGCGCCGGCGGTCTGCTGCTGGTGCTGGTCGCGTTGCAGCTGCTGACCGGCAAGACGGACGAGCCGGAGGATCAGGCCGGCACCACCAACGTCGCCCTGGTGCCGCTGGGCACGCCGCTGCTGGCCGGCCCGGGCGCGATCGTCGCGACGATGCTCTTCGTGCGGCGGGCCGACGGCTTCGGCGACCACCTGGTGATCGCGCTGGGGATCGTCGCGGTGATGCTCACCGTGTGGCTGGTGCTGCGCTTCTCCGGGGTCATCGTGCGGCTGCTGCGGCCGGGCGGGATCGAGGTGCTGACCAGGATCGCGGGCCTGCTGCTGGCGGCCATCGCGGTGCAGCTGATCGCGGACGCCGTGGCGTCGTTCGTCCGGCTGTACACGACCGGCTGAGGTGTTTGTCGTACCCCGCTGGCAGGATTGAGCCGTGGCCGTGAGGACAGAACAGTCGGGGACCGAGCAGTTGAGCTTCGGCGGGATGCCCGAGCGGCTCTTCGTCTGCACGCCCAGCAAGCTGGCGGCGTTCGAGGACTGCCCGCGGCGCTACCGCTATTCCTATGTCGACCGGCCCACCCCGGCCAAGGGGCCGCCCTGGGCGCACAACTCGCTGGGCGCGAGCGTGCACACGGCGTTGAAGAACTGGTTCGCGCTCCCCGCCGACCGGCGCGAGCGGGGCGTGCTGCCCACGCTGTTGAAGGCGACCTGGGTGCGCGAGGGTTACCGCGACGTCGAGCAGGAGCGCATCGCCTATCGGCGGGCGCTCGAGTGGCTGGACGGCTACGTCGCCTCGCTCGACCCGGCCGACGAGCCGCTTGGCGTCGAGCGGGTGGTGGCGACCAAGACGGCGGTGCTGGCCTTCAACGGCAGGGCCGACCGGATCGACGGGCGACCCGGGCCGGCCGGGCCCGAGGCGGTGATCGTCGACTACAAGACCGGGCGCAGCGGGCTGGACGCCGACGACGCGCGCGGGTCGCGGGCCCTGGCGCTGTATGCGTACGCCGCCGAGCGCGTGTTCCGGCGCCCGTGCCGGCGGGTCGAGCTGCATCACCTGCCGACCGGCACGGTGGCGTCGCACGAGCATACGGAGGAGTCGCTGGCCCGGCACGTCTCGCGGGCGGAGGACACGGCACGCGACATCGTGGCGGCGGAGAAAGCGGTGGCCGCCGGCGCCGACCCCGACGAGGAGTTCCCGACCCGGCCGGGTTCGCTGTGCTCGTGGTGCGACTTCAAGCGCAGCTGCCCGGCCGGCGTCAAGGCCGTGGCCAAGGAGCCCTGGGCGGCCGTCGAGGTGGCCTGAAGCCCTGACCGCCGCGGAAAGCTGAGGCCTAGGTGACCAGGCCGGCGCGCTCCAGGGCCGCGCGGCGCATCGGCGGGATGCGGTATTCCGACGGGAGGGCGGCCACGAAGCCCTGTAGGAGCAGCCGCATGGCGCGGGCGGAGAGGTCGGCGGTGAAGTCCGTCGTCGGCCAGCCGAGACCGCCGTAGATCTTGCGGGCCCAGGCCGGGAGCAGCGCGATCGCTGTGCTCGCCACGGCGAAATATCCGGCCCGCGCCGGGCTCAGGTTGAGCGCGAGCTTCACCACGGACCCGCCCCAGATGTCGGGCACCGGCGGCACGGTCAGGAAGAACGCCGTCTCCGCGCCCTCCTTGGTCAGCCCGAGCTCCGGCCGCATGGCCTCGTAATACGCCTCCACCTCGGCCGCGGTGGCCGGCACCGTCGACGGGTCGAGCCCGACCAGCTCGGCCGCCCGCACCTGCTCGGTGAAGTAGGCGTCCACCTCGGCGTCGGTCAGCTTGAGGCCGGCCCGGCGCGCGGTGGTCACGAACGACTCCACCTCGGCGACGTGCACCCAGCGCAGCAGGTCGGGCTCGTCGATCCGGAAGCGTTCGCCGGTGCGCGCGTCGACGGCGGTCATCCTCGAGTGCAGTCGACGCACCCGGCTCGCCGCCAGCTCGACCTCCGGCATCGTCCCGTAGAGCACCGTGCCCACGTACTCGGAGGTGCGGTTGAGCCGGCCCCACGGGTCGGACCGGTACGACGAGTTCTGCGCCACGCCGGCCACCGCTCGCGGGTGCAGCGCCTGCAGGTAGAGCGAACGCAGGCCGCCGAGGGTGACGATCGGCTCCTCGTGCACCTTCCACGTCACCGAGCCGGGGCCGAAGAGGCCGAGATCAGGGTCCATGCCTCAAGAGTGCCACGAATTGAACACGTTCAGCTGGTCGCGTCGACACTCCGCAGCGCCTGGCACGACGGGCAGAGCCCCCAGAACGTGACCTCCGCCTCGTCCACCGCGAATCCGTGCCCGCCGGTGGGCTGCAGGCAGGGGCGCTCGCCGACCGAGCAGTCGACGTCCTCGATCGCGCCGCATCCACGGCACACGATGTGGTGGTGGTTGTCGCCGGCGTAGGTCTCGTACCGCGCAGGGCTGCCGGCCGGCTCGACCCGCCGGGCCAGCCCGGCCCGGGACAGAGCACCCAGCACGTCGTAGACGCCCTGGGTGGAGACGGAGTCGAGACGGTCCCGGACCCGCCGGGTGATCTCCTCGACCTCGAGGTGACCGCCCTCGCCGAGCACGTCGAGCACGGCCAGCCGGGGCCGCGTGACCCTGAGGCCACTCGCGCGCAGCTGTTCCGCACCGGTCGACATCGTTCCATGACAGCATGCGATGCCCGTGCCGCTCAACTTTGCGACGCAGGATCAAGATTCTTGAAGTTTTGAGCGTTTCGGTGAACCGTGTCTCCGCGGCCGGTGTTTTCTAGGCAAGCGGTCCCGAAATTTCGAGGAGGCGTCCGTGTTCGATCAGATAAACGGCCTGCCGGTGCATGCGCTCGTGCTGCACGCGGCCGTGATTTTCGTGCCCCTGCTCGCGGCCGGCGCGATCGCCTACGCGATCATCCCGCGGTTCCGGCCCCGCCTCGGCTGGGCCGTGGCCCTGCTCGGGATCGCCGCCCCGGCCAGCACGTTCGTCGCGATGGAGTCCGGCGAGAGGCTCTACGACCGCCTGCTCGACCAGGGCCTGAAGGGGCGCGGCGCGGAGATCCTCAGCGACCACATGGGCTACGGCGAGGTCACTTTCTGGCTCTCGGTGGCGCTGGGCGCCGTGTCCCTGATCGCCGTGTTCGCCACCGGCCGCAGGAACGCGTCGCTGCCCAAGGCCGCCGACATCGGCCTGGCCGTGGTGATGATCGGGCTGGCCGCGGTGTCCGGCTACTACGTCTTCAAGACCGGCGACTCGGGCGCCACCGCCGTCTGGGGCCAGTACTAGAGAAACCAGTACTAGAGAAAGTGGTAGCCCAGGAGGCCATCCGCGCAGCGGATAGGCCTCTGGGCTACCACTTCTTGCTTGCGACGCCCGGCGTGACCTCACAGTGGTAGCCCGGAGGGGCATCTGCGAAGCAGATGGCCTCCTGGGCTACCACTTGGTTTCAGAAGACGATGCGGGCGCAGAGCAGGCACATGATGATCACGGCGATGGCGCCGGCGACCAGGCCGACGCCATAGGTCACCGTGCGCGCCGAGCCCTCCGCCTCGGCGAGCGCGTCGAGATCCTGGGCCGGCATGTCGCGCGGCGGCGGGGGCTGGGCCACGACCGGCGGGCGCCAGTGCGGCGGCGGGGGCTCGGTGCGCGGCGGTCCCGGGTACGGGGGCTCTGGTGGCTTCGCTGGCCGTGGCTCGGGCCGGGCCGCGTCGTCCGCCTCATCCGGCCGCTGCCAGTACGCGTCGTCGCCACCGGTGGGGATGCTCACGTTCACCGACGGTACAGCGACCGGGGGACGACGAGCGCGCCGACGCGGCATACCCTGACCGCGTGGACATCTTGGATCAACCCGAGCGCGACGCCGACGCCGAGCGGACGGTCGACTTCGAGTCCGAGGACGCGCCGCCGCTGCCCGAGCAGACACGCGATGACACCCAGCTGGGCTGGGGCGACACCGAGGCCTCGAACGACGACCGCCTGCTCGAGGACCGCCCGCCCCACTGGGGTTAGGAGCTGCTGCCGGCGGTGGTCGCGGCCGGGGTGCTCGACTTCGACTCGGTCTTGGCCGGCGTGGACGACGACTCGGACTTCGACTCTGACTTCGACTCCGACTTGGTCTCGGCTTTGGTCGACTCCGTCGAGCCGGCCGACGGCTCCTTGGCGGGCGACCGGGAGTCGTTGCGGTAAAAACCGGACCCCTTGAAGACGACGCCGACCGAGTTGAAGACCTTGCGCAACCGGCCCTGGCACACCGGGCACTCGGTCAGTGCCGGGTCGGAGAAGGACTGCACCGCCTCGAGGCGCTCGCCACACTCGGTGCACGCGTACTGGTAGGTCGGCACTGGTCCTCCGGAGAAGTTCTACTGGCACTCAACGGCTACGAGTGCCAATGCTGCGTCATCGGAGTTTATTTCGTCCAGCCGGAGATCTCACTGAGACCTCCCGCGGGGGTGATGACCGCCTCGACGCGCTGGTCGTGCGGCTCGGCCGGAACCTCGTCGAGCAGCTCGCCGTCGTGCA
>NZ_JBFAZH010000033.1:0-18064 GCF_040681735.1 Actinoplanes sp. NPDC051633
GAACGCGATGATGCGTTCGGCGCCGAGCTGCCGGGCAGCGAGGATGCCGAGCAGGCCGACCGCGCCGTCACCGACGACCGCAACGGTCTTGCCGGGCCCGGCCTCGGCTGCGACGGCCGCGAACCAGCCGGTGCCGAGCACGTCGGAGGCCGCCATCAGAGACGGAAGGAGATCAGGTTCGGGCCGGCCCGGGGTCGCGACCAGGGTGCCGTCGGCGAGCGGGACGCGGGCCAGCTCGGACTGGGTGCCGAGGGTGCCCATGAGTACGCGGTGCACGCAGTACGCTTGGTAGCCGGCCGTGCAGATCTCGCAGGTGTTGTCCGATGCCCAGAAGGAGCCGACGACGAAGTCGCCGACCTTGATGGTGCGGACCTCGGACCCGACCTCCTGGACGACGCCGACGTACTCGTGACCCATCACCTGGTGCTCGACCGGCTCGGCGCCGCGGTACGGCCACAGATCGCTGCCGCAGATGCAGGTGGCACTGAGGCGGATGACCGCGTCGGTCGGATCGACGATCTTCGGGTCTTCGCGCTCCTCGACCCGCACGTCCCCCGGCCCGTACATGACAACTCCACGCATGGTGGTGTGCTCCTCACCCCGTCAAATCAGGCCGGCAAGCCACCAGCCGACGGGCCCCGCCCGGGCCCGCAGCATCCAGTGAAGTCGCTGTATCGAGGAGCTAGAAGTCCCTGTGGATAGGTGTACCGACAGGGAACCCCAGACGAGTCCGTGCAGGCCTTCCGCCTAGGCGCGAAAGCGGCGATCATGGGTCATGCGCGACGTCTCCACGGCCATGGACGTCCGGCTGGCCAGACGCGGCCTGCTGGCCGGCCTGGCGGCGGCGTCCGTTGCCGGGCTCGGTGGCGCCGAGGCGGTACGCCGGGACGACGGCCGTCGGGTCGTCGTGCTGGGCGCGGGCCTCGCCGGTCTCGCCTCCGCCTACCGGCTCATGAGCCGCGGCTATGACGTGACCGTGCTGGAGGCGCAGGAGCGGCCCGGCGGGCGTGTGCAGACCGTCCGGGACGGCCTGCTGCGGGGCGGGCACGCAGAACTCGGAGGCCTCCGGATCTTCTCGTCGCACACGTACGTCCACCGGTATCTCACCGAGTTCGGGCTGGCGCTGACGCCGTACGACACCGGGGTCACCGCCCATCTGCGGAGCGGTCGGCGGTTCCTGGCGCCGGCGGCGGACGTCGGCGGCTATTTCGGCCCGGCCGTGGCCAAGGTCGGCGATCCGCTTGCAGCGGGCTGGCCGGGCGACACGGCGTCGGCGCGCGAGCTGGACGACCTCAGCCTGACGGAATACCTGCGATCGGCCGGCGCGCCGGCCGAGGTGATCGCCCGGTTCCTCGCCGAGGAGGGCAACGTCGGGCGGTGGAACGCGGCGTCCGTGATCGGCATGGAGGTGCTCACCACCGGTGCCGTCGGCAGCGTCCGCGGCGGCAACGATCGGCTGCCCCTGGCTTTCGCCGCCCGGCTGGGCGACCGGCTGAAACTGCGTAGCGAGGTGGTCCGCATCGCGCCGGACCGCTCGGGTGTGGCCGTCGGATTCCGCGACCGGTCCGGGTTGCACGAGATGCGAGCGGACCGGGTGGTGTGCGCGTTGCCGTTCGGCCCGCTGTGCCGCGTGGCGCTCGGCAGGCCGTTCAGCCCGGCCAAGATGGACGCGATCCGGCTGCTCGAATACATGCCGGCGGCCCGCTTCTACGCCCAGACCCGGACCCGGTTCTGGACCAGTGACAGCCTGGGCCCGCTGGGCGGACTCCGGCTCGTGGCCACCGACACCATGCTTGGTCGCATCTGGAACACCAGCTCCCAGCAGTCCGATCCGACCCTGGGCATGCTGCACAGCTACATGATGGACGACCAGGCCACCCGCTTCGCGGCTCTGGGCTCGCGGCGTGAGCGGCACATCCGGAACCTCTTCGAGCAAGCGCTGCCGGGGTCGGACCAGCAGATCGTGCGCACCGTGACGAAGGTCTGGCAGGACGATCCGTGGGCTGGTGGCGGCTGGAGCATGGTGCCGGTGGGCGCTCTGCACTGGATGCTGCCGGCGATGCGGCGCGCCGAGGGTCGCGTCCACTTCGCCGGTGAACACACGTCCGTCTGGCCGGGCTGGATGAACGGCGCGCTCGAGTCGGCCGAGCGAGTGGTCCGGGAGGTCACCGGCGGCTAGTCGGACGTGTGTTCGAGGTGGGCTCAGCCATTGCGCTGGTCGGCGGCGCGAAAGCCCTGGTGAACGTTGGTGCCCCCCGGCGGGATACAACCCAGAACCGCTCCCCTGCGGGGCGGCTGTCGATTGCGGCTGCTTACGGCGAGGAGTTGATGGCCTGGATCGTCATGCGTCTCTCGTGCTGACCCGTTGGACGTGCTGCCGTGAAGGAGTTCTGTGCCGGCAAGCTCGCCCGCTACAAGGGGCCCCGGCTACGTGCACGTCGTCGACGGGTTTCCGATGACGGTCACCGGCAAGGGTGCGGAAGGTCGAGATGCGCTCGGCCGCAGTGGACGTCCTCGGACTTTCCGATGCCGCGGCGGTGCGCAGCGCCTGAGGCTCAGCCTGTCCCACCCTCGGCGCCGGACTCCCTGGTCGCCAGGCCGACCGGCGGGCTGAATGCGGCCAGCACCGAACTAATCCGGGTGGCGAAGCCGAGCTGGTACATCGAGTAGTGGTCGGCGGGATAGATCGGGTGCCGAGGGCAGTTCGCCGGGGCGGCATCCCCGGCCACGGCGATGCCTGCGATGGTCACTGACCCGTCACTGAACGGGGGCATGTGCACGGGGCTGCCACTGTCACCGCCCTGGACGGCGCAGCCGCCCACAGTGTCGGCATCGCGGAACCAGAACCCAGGCCCTTTCCCGTTGCTGGAGATCACGTCGATCCTGAGGACCTCGAGGCCGCAGAGGGTGCCGCTCTTGCCGGCGCTGATGCAGAGCCGCAATCCGCGCGGCGGGTTGCCGCCACCGCGGACCAGGTAGGAGTTCGTCGCGTTCCAGCCACCGTTGAAGATGCGGTTGCTGTAGGGCTGACCCGAGCCGGTCCGCAACATCTGGACATCGGCCGTCGTGTTGATCTTGTGGGTGCGGCCGACGAACCGTCCGGCCCGGGTGTAGAAGAAGCTTTCACCGCAGTGGGCCGCAGTGAGCATGCCGTACCGCCGGTTGGGCGCGGAGCCGTAGAAGACCGTGACTCCGCTGGAGCAGGCGTATTTGCTGCCATTGGGGTTCGTGCGCATGATCAGCGCACCGCCGTAGTAGCGGGCGGTGTCGCTGTCGCGGCTGATCGGAACGGGCGTCTGCTTCGGCCGGACCTCCACGGTGATCGGCATGCTGGACTTCGCGCCGGCATCCAGAGTCGCCCTGGCTGTTGCTGGCCCCGGCGTTCCCTCGGCCACCTCGATCACGAGACCGTTCCCGGTGTTGTCCGGCCGGACACTCTGGGGTGCCACACCCGCCTTGGTCATCCGGGTCAGGACGGCTCCGGCCTCGGCGATCATCTCGTCGTTGGTGTACTTCGCGGCGACGTACCGAATCGTCGAATCACCCCGGTGTCGCGCCAGTTCTGTCACCAGGCCGGTCGGCGGCGTGCCCTTGCCGTACACGTACAGCGTGTTGCCTGACTGATCTACATAGGACGTCGCATAGCCGGCCCACGGGTGATCGGACAGGTATCCGGCCATCCGGGAACCCAGCTCGTTGGCGTGCGAAATGCCCTTCGCGGCCACCACTTTCGCGGCAGCCGGATCAGCCGGCGGTGATGCCTCGGCCCCTCCGGACCCCGCCGCCACCATCGGCACCGCACACGCCAGAGCGATGAACCCGCTCCGCAGCCGTTTAACCCGGTCCGATCCCATGGCGCCGCCTCCGGCCTTCACTCCACCCCGACAGTGACCTTGCCCGCGAGGCTATCGAAATCAGTGACTGTTCGACGTCGTGCATCGGACAGTGACAGCGGCCAAGCGGGGCGGCTCCGGGGCACTGTGGATTGCTCCTCTGTCAAGTGGCAGATGGTAGGCGGGTCGTGACGTCGGCGCGTAGCGCTTGGTAGATGGCGTCGGAAAGTCGTCGTTTCAGCACTCGGAGAGCTTCGAGGCCACCGTCGCCGCCGGCCCTGCGACGGGCGATCAACTCGCCCGCCTGTGGATGGCCGCGGGCTTGGGTCATCGCGATGCGGTGCAGCGCGGCGTTGAGCTGCCGGTTTCCGGTCCGGCTCAGCCGATGCCGGGCTCGGTTCGACGACCAGACAGGCAGCGGCGCGGTGCCGTTGTGGCGAGCGAAGGCGGCGGCTGAGCG
Source organism: Actinoplanes sp. NPDC051633 (assembly GCF_040681735.1). Taxonomy (NCBI): domain Bacteria; kingdom Bacillati; phylum Actinomycetota; class Actinomycetes; order Micromonosporales; family Micromonosporaceae; genus Actinoplanes; species Actinoplanes sp. NPDC051633. Next base: position 4,294 of record NZ_JBFAZH010000033.1, read on the forward strand.
GAACCGCATTACGCTGGCTGTCTCGCCCAGGATCTTCGCGGCGGTCTTGGCCGCGCAACCGGTGCCCGGCTCAAGAGCGTTCCATCCCGGTTTAGCCTGACCCAGCTGCAACAGCTTCTAGCCAGCGACGGCCGCACGGCAGGCCCGCCACCAATCGAGTCCGCTCCGGCGCGGAGGAGTCCGGCGCTCGAGCGAGCATTAACGGGCGTCGCAGGTGCCCTCGGGAAGCCGGGCGGCGATGGCAGTCAACACGTCTCGCTCTGTGGGGCCGTCAAGGCCGGCCTCGCGAGTCGTACTGTCCGCGATGTCAGCCCACCCCTCCAAGGTGCGCATGGTGAAGGTCCAGTCCGACGCCTAAAGCTCCACGCCTGTCGATTGATCGCGTGGCCGCGGCCTACCGTCAGTCCTGTATCCGCCGACCGCGACGGCTTCTCTCACGCGCTGCGCTAAAGGCAGATGTCATAGGCAGACGGTACCGACCTTACGGACCTTTCGGACCTATTTGACCGCTTCCCGCCGGCGTGCGAGACCATGGTGAAGGCGGATGCGGCGCAGTGGTTGATCGCGCGTCGAGATGCCGTGAACGGTATGCAAGTCAAATGGTGCATCAAGATCGTCTAGCTGGAGCTGTCACGGATCATCTGACCAAGATCTGTCACGCATCAACCGGGGCCCGACAATCATGTTCTGGTGATTGTCCTCCGTCGACTGATGTGCGACACACGTCCGCCAACTGATCAGCGACAGTGGTCTGTTTCGGGTGTCAGGGGTGTCGGCCAGGGTGGCGACCAGGGGTTTACACGGCGCGATGGATCAGTTCCGGTGACACGCTCTTGCCAAGGCCGATCGACCGACGGAGGGCACGATGAGCAGCAGCGACGTAGGCACCCCCAGTTCGACGGAGACAGCGGAGATCTCGACGATCGACATGGGGCTCGAGGTGGTGACGGTACCGGTCTCCGATGTCGAGCGGGCGAAGCGCTTCTACCAGAGCCTGGGATGGCGACTGGACGCCGACTTCGCCGTCGGCGACGACGCCCGACTGGTGCAGATGACGCCGCCCCACTCGCAATGCTCTATCCATTTCGGCAAGGGCGTCCCGGGCATCACGGCGATGGAGCCGGGGTCCCTTCAGAGGATGTACCTGACGGTCAAGGACATCGACGCCGCCCGGGCGGATCTCATCAGCCGCGGCGTCGATGTCAGCGAGGTGGAGGAGCAGCCGAAGCCTCCGGGATTCCCCGACTCGCCAGGGCGCTCGTACTTCGCGTACGCATCGTTCAGCGACCCTGACGGCAACGGCTGGCTGCTCCAGGAGGTCACGACCCGGCTACCCGGGCGCGAATGGCAGGACTGATATGTGAACCGGCAAAGCCCGCACTCCACGGGTGAGTGCTTGAGTGGCGCCGTCCTCTGGGGCGGCGCCACTGGCATGACTGGCATCGCTCACCGAGCTTGACCTGAGGGAGCCGCCAGGAATCGGCCACTGCCGGTCTTCTACGCCTGGTCAGGCGACCCGACCGCCTGTGGGCTCGTAAGGCCGGTTCGGCTACGCCTGCCTGCGAGTATTCGTTGATCAATCCGCCGAGGATCGGGCGTCGTTGGACTCGGGCATTGTTAAGGTCGACGACCTGCGGCGGCGGATTCGGTGGTCGCTGTTCGAGTGATCGGTGTGGACGGTGCTGATGGTAGTGACGGGCGTACTCGGCTAGGACGGCGGCGAGATGCCGTTCACCGATGACGAGGAGCCGGTCGGTGCATTCACGGCGGACGGTACCGACCCAGCGCTCCGCGTGCGCGTTCGCCCGCGGCGTCTGCGGTGGGGTGTGGATCACTTCCATGTCGGCCGCGGTGAAGACCGCGTCGAAACCGGCGGTGAACTTCGCGTCCCGATCGCGGAGCAGGAACCGCAGCCCGTCGACACGCTGGTCGAGCTCCATCAGCAGGTTACGGGCCTGCTGGACGACCCAGCCACCGGTCGGGTGCGCCGTGACACCGACAACGTGGACCCGGCGGCTGGCCAGCTCCAGGGAGAAGAACACGTAGATCCGTTTGAAGAACACCGTGTCGACGGTGAAGAAGTCGCAGGCCACGACCGTACGGGCCTGGACGGTGCGGAACTGCTTCCAGGTCGGGCCGGCCCGTCGGGGCGCCGGATCGGTACCGGCGCGGTGCAGAATCTTCCACACCGTGCTGGCGGCGATCTGCCGACCCAGCCTCACAGGTTCGCCCTGGATGCGGCGGTGTCCCCAGGTTGGGTTCTCGGCCGCGAGGCGTAGCACCAGAGCGCGGACCTGCGGGTCGATCGCTGGCCGGCCGGGCCGGGGTGACGAAGAACGCCGACCAGCGGGCGCGGGGGAGCAGCCGGGACAGGGCGGCGAGCATCACGCGGTCGTCCGGGCGCAATTCGGGGCGGTGCACCTGCCGCCGCAGAACCGCGACCTGGTGGCGCAGGACCAGCAGTTCGACGTCCTTGGCGCCGCCGTCACGGGCGAGCTGGGTCAACATCTGCAGGATCTGCCGGATGAGCAGGTACACCAGCGAGGCGCCCATGGCCGGATCCTCGCCGTCACTCGATGGATGGCCTCGTACAAACCCGCACGTCAACACGGCTGGCCGAGTTCACGAGCCCCACAGGTTTGGGACGACGTCGGAAAGATGTCCATCTACTAGTTCGGTTTCCGTGGACGCTTCATGCTGGCTGAGTATCCTGAAGACACTCTAGGACGGCGCAAATGTCCCGAATGGGCACCTTTTTGGTGGATCTCGTCAGCGCGACTATCGGGGCGGCCGCGGGAGCCGCCGGCACAGTTGCGGGAGGACCGGTCGCCGGCGCTGCCGCCGCGGTCGCCGGAAGTCGGATTTCCGGTGCGCTGATCACTGCGTTCGTAGGTGCTCAAGGGGACCAACTCGATTCTTTGGAGTCGATGAACCGAAATCTAGGTGGGCGCCTTGCTCTAGTCGAGGCAGGACTCTTTCGTGTTGGCCGCTCGACACAAAGTACTCAGGATGAAATCCGGCGGCTCAGCGGCGAACTCAAAGGAGTCGGCTCTGAGGTTAGAAATGCTCGCGCCGATCTTCAGGTCCAGCTGGAAGAGCCGTGGCAGTCGGCAATTGTGTACTTACAGCATGCGGCGATGCCCGAGCAACAAAGATCGACTCGCCAGGAATACCTTCGTCATGCTCGGGCCAAGCTTATCGAAGCTCACTCGACTGCTCGAAATGATGCGAAGCGAGGACTCATTGGGCAGCGACTGGCTGCCACAGCGATTATGTTGGGCGATATACCGTCGGCACGTCAGTGGCTTCTGGAGGCGTATCCGTCCGTCAGTGACATCACCACCGTGGCAGCGCGTGAGGTCCAAGTACTTTTCACGGTTGACTGGAGCGACCTTCAAGTCGTCAGCCGCATAATGGAGCTGGCGAACTTGATAGAACATGATGCCGCACGCTTCAGTCGTGCCGATCGGGTTAATCTGCGAAGCTCGCCAGAAGAATTTTGGGCCCGTTTCCTGCGCTCTAGCCCACCCTTGAGACGATGGATCACGGAAGACCGAAGCGACATATCTGCAAGCTTCTGGTACCACCTTCGCTACGTCGCCCTGACGCGTCAGGTCCTTGCCCTGACAGAGCTTCGCAGAATGAAAACGGATTTAGATATGACGCGTCAAGCGTATCTGTCGCTCGGCGGTGATAGATCGACCATTAAATCGTACCGCTTGCATGTCGACATTTTGCCCTTAAGGCCAACGATCATTCGCCTTGACGAGGTCAAGGATCCGGGCTAACCGGCCGCCGCGTGCCCGATCGAACCGAGCGTCCTCGGAACTTCGGCCCGTATTCGGCCCGGACGCCCGTAGACGGCCAGCGATGACCGGTGACAGCCGGACGTGTGTTCGAGGTGGGCTCAGCCATTTGCGCTGGTCAGCTGCGCGACCGTGCTGGTCAATGTTGGTGCCCCCGGCAGGATTCGAACCTGCGCTTTCGCCTCCGGAGGGCGACGCTCTATCCCCTGAGCTACGGGGGCTCAGACTCGCGAAAGCCTAGCAGGCGCCGCGGAAGCCTGACCAACCGGATACCCCGCGGCGCGTTGCCTAGCTGTAGTGACCAGGACCGTTGTTGACGCGGCTGATGGGTGGCCGGCCTCCGAGCGCGGTGTGGGCTCGATGGTAGTTGTAGGTGTGGAGCCAGCTGGGTAGGGCGTCGGCGCGGTCCTGGCTGCTGGTGAAGGGCCGGGAGTAGATCCATTCGTCGCACATGGTGCGGTTGAAGCGTTCGGCTTTGCCATTGGTTTGTGGCCGGTAGGAGCGGGTGAACCTGGGCTGGGCGCCGAGCTCGGTCAGGGATTGTTTCCAGGCCCGGCTGCGGCGGTAGGCCATCGCGTTGTCGGTCATGACGCGTTCGATGCGGCCGATGCCGAGTTGGGCGAAGTGGGCGGCGGCACGGTGCAGGAAGGCGGCGCAGGTGCCGGCTTTCTCGTCGGGGTGGATTTCGGCGTAGGCCAGCAGGGTGTGGTCGTCGATCGCCGCGTGCACGTATTCGTAGCCGACTCGGGTGCCGTAGCGGGCGCGGCGGTGTTGCGGGCTGTCGCGGCCGTGGACGCGCCAGCCGCCGCCGCCGCGGAGCCGGCCGATCTTTTTGACGTCGACATGGATCAGTTCGCCGGGCCGGTCGCGTTCGTAGCGGCGGATCAGCTGGCCGGTGGGCCGGTCCAGCCAGGCGAGGCGGTGCAGACCGTGGCGGGTCAGGACGGCGTGGATCGTGGAGGCGGGCATGTGTAGTAGTGGCGCCAGCCGGCGAGGGCCGCGTTTGAGGTGTTGGCGTAGCGCACACACGCGGGCCTCGGCCTCGGGGGTGGTCTTGCCGGGTATCCGGTGGGCGGTGCTGGGCCGGTCGAGCAGCCCGGTGTCGCCCTCGGCCCGCCACCGGGCCAGCCATTTGTAGCCGGTAGCGCGAGACACGCCGAGTTCCTCGACCACGTGCGCGACCGGGCGGCCGTCGGTGACGACACGCTGGATCAGCAGGCGTCGGCCGTGCAGGGTCAGCCGGGCATTACGGTGGGCCATAGAGACCTCCGGTTCGGTGAAAGCGTCGCAACTTCCACCTCGCCGGAGGTCTTCTCATTGATCAAGCCGCCACGCCGTTTCAACAACGCTCATGGGCACTACACCTAGCTGCTCGCCTGGGCCTTCTTCAGCAGGTCGTCGATCAGGTTCAGCTCGCTCTGCTGGCCGCTCACCATTGTCTCGGCCAGCCAGCGCACATCCTTGTTGTCGCTCTGCTCCAGGATGCCCTGCGCCATGTGGATGCCGCCCAGGTGGTGGGCTCGCATCAGGGTGAGGAACTGGGTGTCCAGCTGCTTGCCCGTGGCGTTGCGCAGCTGGTCCACCTGCTGCGGGGTGGCCATGCCCGGCATCAGGCCGTTGACCACCGAGCCGCGCGCGTCGGGCATCCAGGACATCGGGGGGTCGCTGCCGGTCGGGCTCAGGCTCCAGTCGCGCAGCCAGGCCTGCATGTAGCCGATCTGGCCGTGCTGGGTCAGGGAGATGTCGCCCGCCAGGGTGACGATGTTGACGTCGGCCGACTTCTGGTGCGCGATCATGCCCATCTCCACCGCCTGGGCGTGATGTGTGCTCATGTCGCGCAGGAAGCCCGCCTCCGGCGACGTGTCGCCCGGGTGGCCGACCAGACGGCCGGCCAGCAGGGTGCCGCCGGCGCCGAGCAGCAGGCCGACGATCAGCAGCGCGGCCAGCCAGCCGACGCCGAAGTGGAACCCGCGCTCGGGGTGCGACCCGTTGACCGGGGCGGCCGTGTCGGCCGCCCCGGGCTCGGTGGTCACCGGCATCATGCGTCCTGTGGCGTGGTGCCGGTCACGGTGACGCCGCCGGAGCAGGGCGCGCCGGGCTCGACCGACGCGTTGGTGCGCAGCGCCGAGATGAAGTCGTCGACTCGCGGGTCGTCGACCGTGTCCAGCTTCAGCTGGTAGCCCCAGGCCTGCAGCGAGACGTTCTTGTCGAGGTTGGCGACCGGGCTCATCAGGATGAAGTCCTTGCCCTCCACCTTCGACTTCAGCTTGTCCACCTGGTCGGCGGCCAGACCCTGCTTGTACGTGACCCAGACGGCGCCGTGCTCGAGGCTGTGCACGGCGTGCTCGTTCGGGATCGGCTCGGCGTAGACGTCACCCATGCAGTTCTCCCAGCGACCGTTGTGGTCACCGCCGACCGGGGGGTTGGTCTTGTACGTGAGCGGACCCGCCTTGTGGTTGCGGGCCGTGATCGACGCGTCGCCGCTGGTCCGGTAGTTCTGGATGCCCGAGATGGCGGCGGCGCGCTCCTCCCACGGGGTGCTCGCCTCGTTGCTCGACTTCGTGGCGGCGTAGACGCCGTACCCGATGATGGCCACCGCGACCAGCACGACGACGCCGGCCACCGCGATCGGGCCCCAGTTGCGGCTGCCCGCGACCTTCACCGGCGTGACCGGTTTGCGGCCCTTGCCGCCGCCCTTGCCCGCGGGCGCCTTCTTCGCGGGCCCCGACTTGGCGGGCCCGGACTTGGCGGCTTTGGAGGCCGGAGGTTTGCCCTGGCCGGAGGTCTTGGAGACCTTGACGGTGGACGGGACCCGCTCGGGCCCCGGGGTGCTCATACTCATCGTGCCTCGTCAATTCATCGACTGAAGGATGGCGCCACGGCCAGGGCGGCACCCAGAACCGCTAACAGGGCCGCCGAGCGGCAAAGTCTACCCGGATAGCATGGCTCGGTGACTCCCGCCGACCTCGCTGCCACCGTTCTCTCTGCTGCCCGTGACGTTTTCGTGTCCCGGGGCCTGGATTCTGCCGCGCTGCCGGCGACCACGACGGTGGAGCGACCCCGTAACCCCGAGCACGGCGACTACGCCTCCACGCTCGCCCTCCAGCTCGGCAAGAAGGTCGGCGTGGCGCCGCGCGAGCTGGCCGCGGCCCTGGCCGACGAGCTGGGCAGCCGCCCGGGTGTCAAGTCGGTGGAGATCGCCGGGCCGGGCTTCCTGAACATCCGGCTGGACGCCGCCGCGGCCGGGGTGCTGGCCCGCGACATCGTGCTGGCCGGCGCCGAGTACGGGCACACCGCCCAGCTCACCGGCCAGCGGATCAACCTCGAGTTCGTCTCCGCCAACCCCACCGGCCCCGTGCACATCGGTGGTGTCCGCTGGGCCGCTGTCGGCGACGCGCTGGCCCGGCTGCTGCGGGCGGCCGGCGCCGACGTCGGCACGGAGTACTACTTCAACGATGCCGGTTCGCAGATCGACCGGTTCGCCAGGTCCCTGGAGGCGGCCGCGAAGGGCGAGCCGGCGCCGGAGGACGGCTATGCCGGCGAGTACATCTCCGAGATCGCGGCGGCGATAAAGGTGTCGTACCCGGATGCCACCCTCGACCTCTTCCGAGAGAAGGGTGTCGAGCTGATGTTCGCTGAGATCAAGCGGTCGCTGGCCGAGTTCGGCGTGCACTTCGACACGTACTTCAACGAGAAGGACCTGCACGACCGCGGCGAGTTGCAGGAGGCGTTGGATCGGCTGCGAGCGCAGGGCCACGTGTACGAGTCGGAGGGCGCGACCTGGCTGCGCACCACCGACTTCGGCGACGACAAGGACCGTGTGCTGCGCAAGTCGGACGGCGACTGGACCTACTTCGCCGCCGACTGCGCCTACTACCTCGACAAGCGCGAGCGCGGCTTCGACCGCGTGGTGATCATGCTGGGCGCCGACCACCACGGCTACATCGGCCGGATGAAGGCGATGGCCGCCTGCTTCGGCGACGATCCCGCGCAGAGCCTCGAGATCCTGATCGGCCAGATGGTGAACCTGGTGCGCGACGGCGAGCCGGTGCGGATGAGCAAGCGGGCCGGCACGGTGGTCACGCTGGAGGACTTCGTTGACGCGCTGGGCGTCGACGCGTCCCGGTACGCACTGGCCCGATACTCGTCGGACTCCACCATCGACATCGACATCGACCTGTGGACCCGGGCGTCGCGCGACAACCCGGTCTACTACGTGCAGTACGTGGCGGCTCGCACGGCGAGCGTGGCCCGCAACGCCGCCGAGGTCGGCCTGACCCGGGGCGCCGCCGAGGATTTCCACCCCGAGCTGCTGACCCACGAGAAGGAGCACGACCTGCTCAAGGCGCTGGGTGAATACCCGGCGGTGGTCGCGTCGGCGGCCGAGCTGCGCGAGCCGCATCGGGTGGCGCGGTATCTGGAGGAGAAGGTCGCGGCGTCCTACCACCGGTTCTTCGACAGCTGCCGCGTGCTGCCGCTGGGCGACGAGCCGATCACCGATCTGCAGCGCAGCCGGCTCTGGCTGAACGACGCCACCCGTACGGTGATCGCCAACGGGTTGGCTCTCCTGGGCGTCTCCGCGCCCGAGAGGATGTGACCCGTGAGAGCACATGAGGCCGGTGCGCTGCACGGCGACCTGGGCAGTCGAGGGCCGGCCTGGCTTCGTACCCCGGAGAACGTGAACGCCCTCGTGCCGGAGCTGTGGCCCCGCACCGTGACCCGCGACCAGGCCGGGGCCCTGACCATCGGCGGCGTCAGCGTGCCGGCCCTGGCGGCCGAGCACGGCACCCCGGCCTACCTGCTGGACGAGGAGGATCTGCGGGCGCGCTGCCGCGACTTCAAGGAGGCCTTCGCCGAGGCCGACGTCTACTACGCGGGCAAGTCGTTCCTGTGCAAGGCGGTCGTGCGGGTGATCGAGGAGGAGGGGCTCTTCCTCGACGTCTGCACCGGCGGTGAGCTGGCGGTGGCGCTGGCGGCCGGCTTCCCGCCGGAGCGGCTGGGCTTCCACGGCAACAACAAGTCGCCGCGTGAGCTGGAGCGGGCCGTCGAGGCCGGCGTCGGGCGGATCATCGTGGACTCCTTCCAGGAGATCGACCGCCTCAGCGACATCGCGCGGGCGGCGCACCGCAGGCCGAGCGTGCTGGTGCGGGTCACGGTGGGGGTGGAGGCGCACACGCACGAGTTCATCGCCACCGCCCACGAGGACCAGAAGTTCGGTTTCTCGCTGGCCGGCGGTGACGCCTTCGCGGCGGCGACGAAGATCCTCGACGAGGACGTGCTGGACCTGCGGGGGCTGCACTCGCACATCGGTTCGCAGATCTTCGACACCAGCGGGTTCGAGGTGGCCGCCCGGCGGGTGCTGGAGCTGCAGAGCCGGATCCGCGATGCCCGCGGCGTCGAGCTGCCCGAGCTGGACCTCGGCGGCGGCTTCGGCATCGCGTACACCACTCAAGACGATCCCTCACCCGCCGGCGATCTCGCCAAGCGCATCAACAAGATCGTCGAGAGCGAGTGCGATCTCGCTTCGCTCGCGAAGCCCAAGCTCTCCATCGAGCCCGGCCGGGCGATCGTCGGTCCGGCGGTGTTCACCCTGTACGAGGTCGGCACGGTCAAGGACGTCGACGGCATCCGGTCCTACGTGAGCGTCGACGGCGGGATGAGCGACAACATCCGGACGGCCCTCTACGACGCGTCCTACAGCGCCACGGTGGCCGGCCGGGCCTCCGCGGCCGAGCCGTTGCTCGCCCGCGTCGTGGGAAAGCATTGTGAATCCGGGGACATCGTCGTGAAGGATGAATTCCTGCCCGCCGACGTGCAGCCCGGAGATCTTCTTGCCGTGCCCGGCACCGGCGCGTATTGCCGGAGCATGGCCAGCAACTACAACCACGTTCCGCGACCACCCGTGGTCGCGGTGCGTGACGGCGCCTCGCGCGTGATCGTCCGGCGTGAGACCGAGGAAGATCTGCTCGCATTGGATGTTGGATGAGGTCTGTGAAAATCGCGCTGCTCGGCTGCGGCACCGTCGGCTCCGAGGTCGTTCGGCTGCTGCGTGAGCAGGACGCCGACCTGACCGCGCGGATCGGCGCCAGACTCGAGCTGGCCGGCATCGCGGTGCGCCGCCCGGGCCGCCAACGCGGAACGATCGACCCGGCCCTGTTCACCACCGACGCGCTCGGGCTGGTCAAGCGGGACGACGTCGACGTGGTGATCGAGGTGGTCGGCGGGATCGAGCCGGCCCGGACGTGGCTGACGGAGGCGCTGCGGGCCGGCAAGAGCGTGGTGACGGCCAACAAGGCGCTGCTCGCCGAGGACGGCGCGGCCCTGCACGACGCGGCCGCCGAGGGCAACGCGGACCTCTACTACGAGGCGTCGGTGGCCGGGGCGATCCCGCTGCTGCGCCCGCTGCGCGAGTCGCTGCACGGCGATCGCGTCACGCGGGTCACCGGCATCGTGAACGGCACGACCAACTTCATCCTGTCGTCGATGGACGCCACCGGGGCCGGCTTCGGCGAGGCGCTGGACGAGGCCACCGAGTTGGGGTATGCGGAAGCCGACCCGACCGCCGACGTCGAGGGCTTCGACGCCGCCGCCAAGGCCGCCATCCTCGCCTCGCTCGCCTTCCACACCCGGGTCACCGCGGCCGACGTCTTCCGCGAGGGCATGACGGGGGTGACCGCCGGCGACATGGCCAGCGCCAAGGCGATGGGCTGCACGATCAAGCTGCTCTGCATCGCGCAGCGCGGCCCCGACGCCAAGGGGCAGGAGTCGGTCAGCGTGCGGGTGCACCCGGCGATGATCCCGCGGACCCATCCGCTGGCCGGGGTGGGCGACGCGTTCAACGCGGTGTTCGTCGAGGCCGAGGCGGCGGGCCAGCTGATGTTCTACGGGCGCGGAGCCGGGGGTACGCCGACCGCGAGCGCCGTGCTCGGCGACATCGTGGCGGCCGCGCGCAACCGGCTGACCGGCACCCGCGCGCCGTCCGAGTCCTCGTACGCGCATCTGCCGATCCGGCCGATCGGCGAGGCCGAGACGCGCTATCACATCAGCCTCGACGTGGCCGAGCGCCCAGGCGTGCTGGCGGCGGTGGCCGGCGTCTTCGCCAAGCACGACGTGTCGATCGCGACCGTGCGCCAGTCCGGCCGGTCCGAGGACGCGCAGTTGATCATCGTGACCCACGCCGCGCCGGACGCGAACCTGGCGGCGACGGTGGCCGAGCTGGGCAAGCTCGATATCGTCCGCTCTATCGCCAGCGTCCTGCGGGTCGAGGGAGGGGATCAGTGATGGTGTGGCACGGGTTGATCGAGGCATACCGCGAGCGACTACCGGTCGGGCCGGACACCCCCGTGGTGACCCTGCACGAGGGCGACACCCCGCTGGTGCCGGCGCCGGTGCTGACCCAGCGGGTCGGTGCGGACGTGTACCTCAAGGTGGAGGGCGCCAACCCGACCGGCTCGTTCAAGGACCGCGGCATGACGATGGCCGTGTCCAAGGCGGTCGAGGAGGGGTCCAAGGCGATCATCTGCGCGTCGACCGGCAACACCAGCGCGTCGGCGGCCGCGTATGCCGCGCGGGCCGGGCTCACCTGTGCGGTGCTCGTACCCCAGGGCAAGATCGCGCTCGGCAAGCTGGCGCAGGCGCTCGTTCACGGCGCCAAGCTCTTGCAGGTCAACGGCAACTTCGACGACTGCCTGGCGCTCGCCTCGAAGCTGTCGCAGGACTTCCCGGTGTCGCTGGTCAACTCGGTGAACATCTACCGCCTGCACGGTCAGAAGACGGCCGCCTTCGAGATCGTCGAGACGCTCGGTGACGCGCCTGACATCCACTGCCTGCCGGTGGGCAACGCCGGCAACATCTCGGCCTACTGGATGGGCTATCAGGAGGACGTCGAGATCGGGGCCGCCACCAAGCTGCCCCGGATGTTCGGCTTCCAGGCCTCCGGCGCGGCGCCGATCGTCAACGGTCAGGTGGTGCCGGAGCCGTCCACGATCGCCACGGCAATCCGGATCGGGAACCCGGCCAGCTGGACCAAGGCGCTGGACGCGCGCGATGCGTCGGGCGGGCTGATCAACGCGGTGACCGACCGCGAGATCCTGTCCGCTTACCGACTGCTGGCCCGCGAGGTCGGCGTGTTCGTCGAGCTGGCCAGCGCGGCGAGCGTGGCAGGGCTGTTGCAGCAGGCCGAGGCGGGCCGGATCCCGGCTGGGTCCCGGGTCGTTTGCACGGTGACCGGCCACGGCCTCAAGGACCCGGAGTGGGCCATCTCCACCGCGCCGTCGCCGACCACTATCAAGAACGACGTGCTGGCCGCAGCGAAAGCGCTCGATTTGGCCTAAGGTGTCCCCAATCAGGGGATAGACCGGTGTGTCCGTTTAGTCGTTAAACTCCGCGTGACGCACCCTTCTGCGGTGACCGATACGACTCTGTCCGTAGTCGGAATCCCCGCGCAGCATGCCGCCGCACCGTCCGCGCCGACCCGGGCCGAACCGCGCCCGGCCCGCCAGTGGGAGCTCGACGCCCTGCGCCTGGCGGCGATCGCCGGCGTGGTCGCGATCCACGTCTTCGGCCTGATGATCGGCAAGCTCGTCGGGTCGCGTGGCTGGTGGGCCGCCGTGGTGCTGGATGTCGGCTCCACCTGGGTGGTCCCGGTTTTTGTGATGATCAGCGGCGCGCTGGTGCTGTCGCCCCGCGCGCACGCCGACGGGCCGGTCGCCTTCTACCGCAAGCGCTTCGTGCGCATCCTGCCGGCGCTGGTCGTGTGGCATCTGGTCTACCTGCTGGTGGTCCGGGCGGCGATGCGAGGCCAAGATCTTTCCTGGGGTACGGTCACCGCGAACCTGATCAACGCGAAGACCTACACGGCGCTGTACTTCCTCTTCCTGATCGCCGGCCTCTACGTTCTCGCGCCCGTGCTGGCCGCCTTCCTCGGCGGCGGCGGCCGTCGCCGGGCATATCTGCTCGCGGCCGTCGCCATGGTCTGGACCCAGGGCGCCTACGCGGTGGCCACCCTCTCGGGCAAGCTCGGCCAGCCGCATCCGCTGCCGCTGGATGCCTGGAACCAGTGGTGGCCCTACGTGGGTCTGTTCCTGGCCGGCTGGGCGCTGCGCAAGACCGTGCTCAGCGTCCCGGGCATGGTGGTCGCTTTCATGCTGGGCACGGCGGCGATGGCCGAGGCGGTCTGGCAGTTCGGCCATCCGACGGCGCTGGGGCCGCTGGCCGCCTTCGTGCCGGTGACCCGGCTCGGCCCGGTCGTCGCGGTGGCGGCGCTGTGCTTCTTCCTGGTGGCGGTCGGGGTGGGCGCGCGGGTGACGCCGAGCCCGCGCGTGACGCTGGTGCTCAAGCGCCTGTCCGACGCCTCCTTCGGCGTATTCCTGGTGCACCTGCTGATCCTGGAGATCGGCCGCCTGACGATCCCGGCGGTGGCGGCGGCGTCCTCGTTCTGGGTCCTGCTGCCCACCTACGTCGCGACTCTTCTCGTGTCGTTCCTGGTGTCGCTGGTGGCGGCGCGCATCCCGTACGTCCGCGCGGTCTTCTGATCCGCCGGCCTTCACGTCTCCAAGCGAGCCTTCAAGGCGGCCAGGTCCTTGCGATTGGCGCGCCGCATCGCGCCCGCCACGAACGGCGCGACCAGCGTGGAGAACCCGGTCGGCTCGCCGCGGTTCCGGAGCGTCATCCGAGTGCTGTCGTCGCCGTCCGGCCGCCAGGAGTACGTGGTCTCCATCGGAAAGGGGCCTTGAGCGGTTCGCATCACCAGCCGCTCGCCCGGGACCAGTTCCATGATCTGGTACGTGTAGGCGAGCCGGCGGCCGAGGAACCGGGCGACGAACGCCAGCCGGGAACCGACCCGGACCGGTGGCGGGGTCAGCCACTCCACCGAGGCGATGTTGACGTACCAGTCCGGCGCGTGCGCGGGATCGGCGGCGTAGCCGGCCACCTCCGCGCACGGCCGGTTGATCACGATCTCGGTC
>NZ_JBFAZH010000034.1:0-17965 GCF_040681735.1 Actinoplanes sp. NPDC051633
GGAACCGGCCACGCCACGCGAAGTATCCGCCCGGCACCAGCGCGGCCGGGTCGGTGGCGAGCCAGACCAGGGTGTCGGCGGCCTGCTCGTTGCTCCGGAAGAGGCCGGGAACCAGCTTCGCCGCGGTGAACAGCGGGCTCCGCGTGCCGAAACCGCTGCGGACCAAGCCCGGGAAGAAACAGGTCGGCACCACGCCCCGCCCGGCCCAGCGCCGGGCCGCCTCGATCGTGAAGAGCACGTTGGCCTGCTTGCTCGCGCCGTAGGCGGCCCATCTGGAGAGCTGTCGCCGGCCCGGGCGGTCGACGTCGAGGACGCCCCAGGCCTCGGCCACCGAGGCGGTGGTGACGATCCGCGCCGAACTCATCCGGTCCAGGAGCAGGTGGGTCAGCAGGAAGCCGGCCAGATGGTTGACCTGCATCGTCGGGTCGTGACCGTCGACCGTGAGGGGCCGCACCGAATGCAGCGCCCCGGCATTGTTGATCAGCACGTCGATGCGCTCGTGCTCGGCGGCGATCCGCTCACCCGCCGCCCGCACCTGGTCCAGCACGGCGAAGTCGGCCCGATACGAGGCCGGGGTGCGCCCGCCGGCCTCGCCGACCGCGGACACCGCTCGTCGGAGCCGCTCCGGATCGCGGCCGAGCAGCACCACCTCGTCGCCGAGCCGGGCCAGGGCGACCGCTGCGGCCAGCCCGATGCCCGAGCTGCCACCGGTCACCACCACCGTGCGGGTCATCCGACCATTCGATCATCATGGGCGGATGACGCGTTCCCGGATCCTGCCGGCGGTCGCCGGCCTCGCGGTGCTGGTGGGCGCGGCGGTCATGCTCGTCGCCCTGGTCGCGGCGCCGGGCTCGTGGTTCGCCGGGTACGTGAGTGAGGCCGGCACCGCCGGTCAGCGGTTCGCGGGCGCGTACCGGACGGGTCTGATCGCTCTCGCCCTCGGGGTCGGCCTCCTGGGTTTCACGCGGCTGTGGCCGGCGTCGGTGCTGTTGTGGGTCGCGGCGGTGCTGGCCGGAGTGTCCGGCGTGGTCTCGTGCAGTGGCGGGTGTCCGCTGCCGCCGTTCGAACCGACCACCGTGGCCGACGTGGTGCACACGGCGGCCAGTGTCGTCGGAATGGCCGTGCTGGCCGCGGCGATGGCCGCGGTGTGGTGGAAGGATCCGCAGCCGCTCGAGCGCCGGGTGGCCGCGGTGGCCACGGCGCTGACCGTGCCGCTCGGCGGCACGCTCGGCCTGACCATGCTCTTCGCCGGCCGCACGCCGCTCGGGGCGGCCCTCGAACGGATCCTGCTGCTGGTCGCCGTCGCGTGGCTGGTCACCACGGCCGCGTTGACGTTAGTACGTAATTACGTAATAGTGGAGTCATGGACGTCGAAAGCCGCCTCGCCGCGGTCGAGCAGCAGCTCGCCGAGCTGATCGGCCGGTCCGCCCAGCCACCCATCGAGCCACTCGCGGAGGCACCCGCGGAGGACGACGTCTTCTGGGCCCTGCACGGCCTCACCGAACGCGTCACCGACGAGGGCGGGGCGGTGCTCTTCACCGGCGCCGTCGACCTGCCCACCGGAGAGCACTACGAGTGGCAGCAAGGCCACCTGGTGCAGCAGCTGCTCGCCGACGACTGGACCGCGACCGCCGAGGTGCTCAACGCGCTCGGCCATCCGGTGCGCCTGTTGCTGCTGCGCCGGGTGCTCGAGGGCGTGCGTACCACCGCCGACCTGGCCGCGCAGGAGGAGCTCGGCACGAGCGGGCAGCTCTACCACCACCTGCGGCAGCTGGTGAGCGCCGGCTGGCTGCGCTCGTCCGGCCGGGGACACTATTCGGTGCCGGGGGACCGGGTGATCCCGCTGCTGGTCATCATCGCGGCAGCACGCCGATGAGACGTCCGCCCTTCATCGCACTCGTCGCCGGCCTGGCGGCCGCCCTGCTGTCCCTGCTCATCGCGCCGGATCCGCCGGAGCTGGGCAACGCCCGCGGCGGCGACCGGGCCCTCGGCGAGCGGGTGCTCGAGATGGTGGCCGGCGACACCGGCGGATACCGCGGCCTGTCAGTCGCCTTCATCGACCGTGGCCGGGTGTCGTCCGCATTGCTCGGCGACCCGGCGGGCGGGCCGCTCTTCGAGATCGGCTCGGTGCAGAAGACGATGACCGGCATGCTGCTCGCCGACCTGTCGGCCGCCGGTGTCGTCGACCCGCAGGACACGCTCGGCGAGACGCTGCCCGCGGTGAAGCTCGGCGATCCCACGGCCTCGATCACGCTCGAGGAGCTGGCGAGTCAGCGGTCCGGCCTGCCCCGCGTGTCCCCCGATCGACTCGCGTTCGCGCGGTCGCTGCTCACCAACGTCAACGGCGGCAATCCCTACGCCGGTGCGGACGTCGGCGCGCTGTTCGACTCGGCGGCCGGTGCCGAGCCGGGCGACGACCGCGGCGAGGTGGGGTACTCGAACTTCGGCATGGCGCTGCTCGGCCAGGCGCTGGCGGTCAAGGCGGGTACGACCTATCAGCAGCTCGTCACCGATCGGATCCTCCGGCCGCTGGGCATGTCGTCCACGTACCCGCTCCCGGCCGACCCCGCGCCGCCCGGCCTGGCCCGCGGCACGATCGCCTCCGGCCTCGACGCCGAGCCGTGGACGAGTGCCGGTTACGCACCGGCCGGCGCGGGCCCGCGGTCGACGGCCGAGGACCTCGCGCGGCTGGTCTCCGCCACGATGGCCGGCACCGCACCGGGCGCGGACGCCGCGAGGCCCCGCTTCGACGGCGACGCGGACGGCGAGCGGATCGGCTACGCCTGGTTCACCGACCGGTACGGCGACCGCGACATCACCTGGCACAACGGCTCGACCGGCGGCTTCCGGTCCTATGTGGGCTTCGACCGCTCCACCGGGCAGGGCGTCGTCGTGCTCGGCAACACCGACCGGCCGGTCGAGTGGATCGGGCTGAGCCTGCTCGGCGCGGAAGTCCCCGCCGGCCTCCGGTCGGCCTCGCCCGGTCTGCCCAGGATCGCCATCGGCCTCGTCCTCCTCGGCTACGGCGCGCTGGCCCTGCTCCTGCTCGCCGTAGTGCGCAAGCGGTCAATCTGGCTGCCTGAGGCCGACCGGCTGCGTGTCGTCGGGTCGACGGTGTCCACCGTTGCCGTGCTGCTGGTCGTCCATCGCGTCGGCGCGTGGCTGATCCTGCCGCCCTGGCTGTGGTCGCTCGCGGTCGGCGGCGCCGCCGCCGGGCTGGCCGCCCTCCTGCTGCGGTGGCGCGGGCTGCCGGTCATCGCCGACGGGCGGCCGGCGGTCCGCCGGGCCGGGACGGCCGTGTCGCTGGCGGTCAGCGCGGTCGTGCTGTGGCTAATCGTGTGAGCCCACCCGCCGGACGATCGCCAGCAGGGACTCCTCGACGTCCTCGATCGGACGCTCCGGCATGAAGACCAGCCAGTCGACGGCCACCACGAGCCCGACGCCGAAGAGCGCCGACGACGCCACCCGCACGTCCAGCTCGGCGGGCAGGTCGCCGGAGTCGACGCCGGCCTGCACCGTCTCGGCGATCACCCCGATCGCCTGCTCGCGCAGCAGGATCAGCGTCTGCTGCCACTCGCGGTTGGTGCGCCACATCTCGGAGAGCAGCAGCTGGGCGAAGGCCCGGTAGCGCCGGATGTACTCGAGCTGCGCCCGGACCAGCGCACCCACCGCGTCCCGGGGCGGCAGGCCCGCCACGGCCGCGCGGAACTCGTCGGTCAGCAGCCCGATGCCGTGCCGGAGCAGCTCCTCGAAGAGCACGGTCTTGGACGCGAAGTTGTAGTAGACCGTGCCTTTCGCGACCCCGGCCCGCAGCGCGATGTCGTCGACCGTGGTCGCCGAGAAGCCCTGCTCGGCGATCAGCGCGACGGCGGCCTCGAAAAGCCGCTGCCGGGTGTCCTCCCGCCTTCGCGTCCGGCCGTCGACGGTCATCGCCTGCTAGATCACCAGCTCCGGGTGCAGGGCCGCTCGCGTCAGCCGACGGGCGCGGTGGGCCACCAGGATGGTCAGGATCAGGGCGCCGGCGCCGTGGCCCAGCAGCGCGAGCGCACCGGTCATCACCGTACCGGCCGGACCTCCGTCGATGGCGTGCCGGAGTGCATCCACCACGTACGTCATCGGCAACAGCGGGTGAATCGCCTGGAAGAACCCGGGCGTGGTCTGCACCGGGTACGTGCCGCCCGACGAGGTGAGCTGCAGCATCAGCAGGGCCAGCGCGACGATCCGGCCGGCCGGTCCGAGCGCGGCGCCGAGCAGTTGGATGATCGCGGCGAAGGCGGTGGCGGCCAGCATCAGCAGACCCCACGTCACCAGCGGGTGCACCGGGTCCAGGCCCAGTCCCAGGTGCACCACGGCGAAGAGCAGCGTCGCCTGGGCGACACCGACCGCCACCGCGGGTAGCAGGCCGGCCAGGGCGACGCGCGGTCTCGGCGCGGCGGACATCAGATAGCGGCGGTTCAGCGGCCGCAGCACCATGAAGGTGATCATCGCGCCGACCCACAGTGCCAACGCCAGGAAGTAGGGCGCGAACCCCACGCCGTAGGTCCCGGCCGGGTGCCGCGTGGCGCGGTCGAGGGCAACGGGATCGCCGAGGACACCGGCCCGGCTGTCCGCGTCGTCGTACCCCGGGATCTTCTCCGCGCCGGACGCCAAGCCTCGCGCCAGCTTCGCGGCGCCACCCTCCAGATCACCGAGCCCGTCGGCGAGGCGCCGGCCGCCGTCCGCCAGCGTGGTCAGGCCTCCGTCGAGCTGCCGCGCGCCCGACGCCAGCCGGTAGAGCCCACCGCGAAGGTCCGCTGCGCCGGCGGCGGCATCGGCGGTGCCTCGGCTGAGCCGTCCGGCGCCGGCCTCGAGCCGGTCCAGGCCGTTCGCAAGAGCGTCGACCCGGGTACGCGCTCTCGCCACGTCATCGGCCAGGTGGGGTGCGGCATTCGCCACCGCGCGGGCGGTCGTGGCGATCCCTCTCAGGTTGGTCGCGAGCTCATCGAGATCCGCGTTCCGGATCGTCGTCTGCATGCTCTTCGCGGCCACGACGAGGTCGTCGGCCGTGTCCCGCGCCCGGTCGATGCCGGGCGTGTCATCGGGCAGGCCGTCCAGATAGGACCGCAACTGCTCGGCGGTGCGGACCGCGTCGGCGGCCGCGCCGTCGAGCTCGTCGACGTTGGCCGCCAGGGCTGCCGCACCCTTGGCGACCTGGTCGGCCGCGTCCTCGATGAGCTCGGCGTTGTCGCGCAGCACGGGCTCGATGCGGTCGGCGGCGGCGTCCACCGCGGTCGCCAGCTCCCGGCCGCCCTGTGCCGCCCGCCGGGTTCCGGTCGCGAGCTGCGCGGCGCCGGTGCGGAGTTGCGCAAGGCCGGTGCTCAGGTCGCCGGCTCCGCCGGCCGCCGCGCCGAGGCCGTTGCTCAACCGGGTCGCGCCGTCCCCGGCGTCGCCGAGCCCGTTGGACAGTCGGCTCGCCCCGCTCTCGGCGTCCTTCGCGCCGTCGTCCAGCCGGCCCGCGCCGTCGGCCGCGTCGCGCGTCTGCTGCTTGAGGTCGGTGAAGCCGATCAGCATCTTGTCGAAGTAGCCCTCCGCGGCGGACGCGGCCGCGGCGGCGCGCACTTCGTCGAAGGCGGTGCGGGAGAAGACCCCGGAGAGGTAGTTGGTCGCGTCGTCCGTGGTCACGCTCAGCCGGGCGGCCTGCGGTGTCGCGTCCTGGTCGGGGCCGGTGACGAGGTCGGCCGAGAAGTCGGCGGGGATGCGCAGCAGGATGTGGACGTCGCCGTCGGTCAGCTCACGCTGTGCGGTCCGCTCGTCGGTCACCCGCCAGTCGAAGATGCGCCGGTCGACGAGCTCGTCGGCGAGATCCTGCCCGGCATGGACGCTCGTGCCGTCGCTCGCCCGGGCCGGCCGGTCCTGCATGACCAGGGCGGCCGGGACGTGGTCGAGGCGGCCGTAAGGATCCCAGAACGCGTAGAGGTACAGCGCGCCGTACAGCAGCGGGACGACCGCGAGCACGACGAGCGCCGCCGCCGTAAGCCGCCCGCGGAAGAACCGCCGCAGCTCGATGCCCGCCAGCCGGAATGTGCCGCTCACAGCCGTACCTCCGTCGTGAAGTCCTCGTCTTGCTCTTCGTCTCCCTCGCCGAGGTGCCGGGCGGTCACGATCACCGCGACGCCCGTGGCGGCCACCTCCCGCAGCACCTGCCGGAGCCGCCGGCGTTCACCGGCGTCCAGCCCCTCGTCGATGCCGTCGAGCGCGATGACCTGCGGCTCCTCCATGAGCGCGAGCACGATGCCGAGCAGCTGCCGGTCGAAACGGCTGAGCTGCCACCCCTTGGCCGCCGGATCGAGCCCGAGCAGTGGCACGTCGGCCTTCGGCAGCCCGAGCAACGCCCGTCGCTCCCGGATGTGCTCGGCAACCGTCATGACCGGCTCCGGGTCGGTGACGCCCGGCACGAATCCCAGCGCCGCCCCGGCGTCCACGAGATCGACCGAGCCCTCCGAGAGCCGGAAGCGGCCGGCAAGGGCCAGCAGCGCGGTGGTGCGGCCGCTGCCCGGCGGGCCGGTCACCGCGATCAGATCGCCCGGCTCGACCAGGATCTCCAGGTCACGGAACACCCAGCGGCGCCCGTGGCGGACGCCGGCTCCGGCGCAGACGAGCACTGACATGATGATCCCTACTTAAACTGACTGGTCAGTACAAAAACTTACTCCGTCTCCACCCTCGCCCGCTTTAGTGGTGGCGCATGTCACGGCATACCTGCTTCTGCCGGTCGATCTTGATTGGTCTCCTCCCCGACCGGCAGGATCGGGGGATGGCCAATCGCTGGGGTATGACCGTTCCGATCGGCGGAATCCCGCTGGCAGATCACGCCGCGGTCTTCGCGGCCCTGGCCGATGCCGGGTTCACCGACGTGTGGTCGTCCGAGGTGAACGGCAGCGACGCGTTCACGCCGCTCACGCTCGCCTCGATCTGGTCCCCCACGCTGCAGCTGGGCACCGCGATCACACCGGTCTACACCCGCGGCCCGGGCCTGCTGGCGATGACCGCGGCCGCGCTGGCCGAGACCGCGCCGGGCCGGTTCCGGCTGGGCATCGGCGCGTCCTCCCCCGTGGTGTCGGGCGACTGGAACGCTGCCGTCTTCGAAAAGCCGTTCGCCCGCAGCCGCGACATGCTGCGGTTCCTGCGGACGGCCCTGGCCGGCGAGGTGGTGGACCAGGAGTTCGAGACCTTCGCGGTACGCCGGTTCCGGCTCGAGCGCCCGCCGGCCACGCCGCCGACGATCCACCTGGCCGCCTTGCGCCCCGGCATGCTGCGCCTGGCGGCGGCCGAGGCGGACGGCGTGATCATGAACTGGCTGGCGGCGTCGGATGTCCCCGCCGCGCTGGCCGAGACCAAGGGCGCCGGAGCCGGTTTCGAGACGGTCGCGCGAATCTTCGTGTGCCCGACGGCGGACGCGGCCTACGCCCGCAACGCGGCCCGCCGGATGATCGCGGCCTACCTGTCGGTTCCGGCATACGCGGAGTTCCACCGGTGGCTGGGCCGGGGCCCGGCACTGCAGGCCATGTGGACGGCCTGGGCGGCGGGCGACCGCAAGGGCGCGCTGGCCGCGATCCCCGACGAGGTGGTCGACGACCTGGTCGTGCACGGCTCCCCGGCCGAGTGCCGGGCGAAGGTGCAGGCCTACCAGGACGCGGGCGTGGCGGTCCCGGTCCAGGCGCTGATCCCGACGCCGGATCTACAGGCAGGCGGTCTGAAGGGCCTGACCAACCTCTTCACGGAGCTGGGTCCGCCCCGGTGAACCTGGCCCAGCCGCCGGGACAGCCCGGCGGCCGGGCGGAGGCGGCGACCCACCGCTCGCCGGCGTGCGTGTCACGGGACGGACGAGTGCTCGTACCCATATTGGTCTTGACGTGGAACGAGCCCGCACCTGGCTTGGCGCGGGCTCGTTCGAAGGTCACTCACTCGCCGTCGGCGAGGATCGCGTACAGCCGGCGCTTGGTGTCCGTCAGGACCTCCAGCGCGCGCTGACGCTGCTCGGGCGTGCCGTTGAAGCCGACCTGACGCAGCGCGTCGAAGATGCCGACGGCCGCGTCGCGGAAGTCCTGCGCCTGCGACATCGAGTCGTCGCTGAACTGGCTCCACGGCGGGTTCTGCGCCGCCGTCTCGGCCTCGGCCCGGCCGGCCTCGGTGAGCTGGTAGGTCTTGCGGCCGCCGATGGACTCGGCCTCGATCAGGCCCTCGTCCTCGAGCAGCTGCAAGGTCGGATAGATGGAACCGGGGCTCGGGCGCCAGATGCCGCCCGTGCGGCTCTCCAGCTCCTGAATCATCTCGTAGCCGTGCATCGGCCGCTCGATGAGCAGGGCGAGCACGGCCGGCCGGACGTTCGGCCGGCCGCCACGGCCACCGCGGCGACGGCCCTCGGGGCCGCCCCAGCCACGGCCACCGAAGCCACCACCGTGGCCCGGACCGCCGAAGGGAAAGCCGGGTGGGAAGCCGAAGCCTCCACGCATGCGAGCCTCATGCAAGCGACGGAAATGTTCCTGCCTCATGATCTTCTCCGTTCTGTTGTCGATAGTTAGACGATATATCGGCAACCCATCGCTCGCAAGGGTTTCTCGTCTGACCGTCGGGCCGAGGGTGTGAGACCCCCCTCGTCTGGCAATCTGGTAGACGTGCTGACCGTGCCGATGCGCCAGCTCGGGGAGTCCGAGCGGACGACGGTCGAGCGGATCCTCGACCGTGACCCCTACGCCGGCGCCCAGATCGCCGAGCGCGTGGCGGCCCATGGGCTCAGTTGGTGGCGCTCCGACGGGCGGGTCTACGGGTACGGTCCGGGCCGCCGCGTCGAATCGCTGATCTGGTCCGGCGCGCACCTGGTACCGGTGTGCGCGACGCCGTCGGCAGTGGCCGCCTTCGCCGACCTGCTCGGCCCCGAGCCGCGCATCTGCTCGTCGATCATCGGCCGGGCTGACGCCGTCCTCGACCTGTGGGAGAGGCTGGGCGGGCACTGGGGCCCGGCCCGTGACGTGCGCCCGAACCAGCCGCTGATGGTCGCGGACACCGAGCCGCGGATCGCGCCCGACCCGCAGGTGCGGCTGGTCCGCGGCGACGAGGTGGACCTGCTCTTCCCGGCGGCCGTGGCGATGTACACCGAGGAGGTCGGCGTCTCGCCGCTGCAGGACGACGGCGGGCGAGGATACCGGCGGCGGATCGCGGAGCTGGTCCGGTCACGCCGGGCGTATGCGCGGTTCCACGAGGGCCGCGTGATCTTCAAGGCCGAGCTGGCGATCGTCACCGCGCGGACGGCCCAGGTGCAGGGCGTGTGGGTCGACCCGGAGTTCCGCGGCCGCGGCATGGCGGCGGCCGCGATGGCGGCCGTGACGAGCGACGCGCTGCGCCGGGTGGCCCCGACGGTCAGCCTCTACGTCAACGACTACAACACCCCGGCCCGGCACGCGTACGCCCGCTGCGGCTTCGCCCCAGCGGGCACGTTCGCGACGGTCCTCTTCTAGCGTTCCTAGCTGACGGTGACGATCGGGCCCGGCATCAGCTCGCGAAGCTCGTCCGGCAGGTCCGCGCCCATCTGGTCGGCCAGGCGGAGCGCCTCCTCGACCAGGGTCTCGACGATGATCGACTCCGGCACCGTCTTGATCACCTGGCCCTTGACGAAGATCTGGCCCTTGCCGTTGCCGGACGCGACGCCCAGGTCGGCCTCGCGGGCCTCGCCCGGGCCGTTGACGACGCAGCCCATGACGGCCACGCGCAGCGGCACCGGGAAGCCCTCGAGCGCGGCCGTGACCTGCTCGGCGAGCGTGTAGACGTCGACCTGCGCGCGCCCGCACGACGGGCACGAGACGATCTCCAGGCCGCGTTCGCGCAGGCCGAGCGACTCGAGGATGGCCTGGCCGACCTTGATCTCCTCGACCGGCGGGGCGCTGAGTGAGACCCGGATCGTGTCGCCGATGCCCTCGGCCAGCAGCGCGCCGAACGCGACCGAGCTCTTGATGGTGCCCTGGAACGCCGGGCCGGCCTCGGTCACGCCGAGGTGCAGCGGGTAGTCGCACTGCTCGGCGAGCTGGCGGTACGCGCGAATCATCACGACCGGGTCGTTGTGCTTGACCGAGATCTTGATGTCGCGGAAGCCGTGCTCCTCGAACAGTGAGCACTCCCACAGCGCCGACTCGACCAGCGCCTCGGCCGTCGGCTTGCCGTACTTCTCGAGCAGGCGCTTGTCGAGGCTGCCCGCGTTGACGCCGATCCGGATCGGGATGCCGGCGTCGGAGGCGCGCTTGGCGATCTCCTTGACCTGGTCGTCGAACTTGCGGATGTTCCCCGGGTTGACGCGCACCGCGGCGCACCCGGCGTCGATCGCCGCGAAGACGTATTTCGGCTGGAAGTGGATGTCGGCGATGACCGGGATCTGCGACTTCTTGGCGATCGCGGGCAGCGCCTCGACGTCGTCCTGCGACGGCACCGCGACCCGCACGATCTGGCAGCCACTGGCGGTGAGCTCGGCGATCTGCTGCAGCGTGGAGTTGACGTCGGCGGTGAGCGTGGTGGTCATCGACTGCACGCTGACCGGTGCGCCACCGCCGACCGCGACCGGGCCGACCATGATCTGCCGGCTGTGACGGCGCGGCGCCAGCGGAGGCGGCGGCACCGCGGGCATGCCGAGACTGACTGCGGTCAAGGTTGTTTCACCTCGAGAAGATCGAGATCGGATTCACGACGTCTGCCGTGATCGTGAGCAGGGTGAAGGCCCCACCAATCAAGATTACGGCGTACGTCAGCGGCATCAACTTGAAGTAATCCACGCGACCCGGGTCGGGCTTGCGGAGCCGGGCGTAGAGCCATGAGCGAGCGCGTTCGTACCAGGCGATCGCGATGTGCCCGCCGTCGAGTGGCAGCAGCGGGAGCAGGTTGAAGATGCCGATGAACATGTTGAGCGAGATGAAGATCATCAGGAACACCTGCGGGAGCCCGGCGGCGATGGCCTCACCACCGAGCTTGCTCGCGCCCAGGACGCTGATCGGGGTGTCCGGGTCACGCTCGTCACCGGTGATCGAGTGCCACAGGGCCGGCACCTTCTCGGGGATCCGCTTCATCGCGGCGAACGTGCCCTCGACGATCGTGCCGGTGTAGTCCGCGGTGGCACCGAAGGCGTCGCCGGGGCTGTAGGTGACCAGGCCCGGCTCGGTGGTGGTCCAGCTGACACCGGCCACCGCGACCTGCGTCACCGGGCCCTTCGGGTTGTCCAGCGGCGGGCGCTGCGCGGCGATCAGGTTGACGGTCGTCCTGCCGGGCTGACCGGCACGGGTGTACTCGAACACCGTCGGGCCCGGCTCGGTGGCACGGATCACGTCGGTGAGCTGGCCGTAGTTGGCGATCGGTGTGTCGCCGACCTTGGTGATGACGTCGTTGCTCTTGAGCCCCGCGGCGGCGGCCGGACTCTGCACATCGCCGTTCTGCCCGACCGTGCACGGGTTCTCCGACAGGCTGATCTGCACACACGGGCCGACGTAGACCATCGGCTGGGCGTTGCGCTGCTCGGCCACGGTCTGCGGGATGTTCGGGTTGGGCAGGCCGATGAACACGGCGGCGAACCACATCGCGACGATCGCCAGCAGGAAGTGGGTGATCGAGCCGGCGGACATCACGATCGTGCGCTTCCACACCGGGAACCGCCACATCGCCCGCGGCTGGTCCTCGGGCTCGACGTCGTCGTCCTGCGGCGTCATTCCGACGATCTTGCAGAAGCCGCCCAGCGGGATCCACTTCAGGCCGTACTCGGTCTCGCCGCGCCGGAACGAGAAGACGGTGGGGCCGAAGCCCACGAAATACCGCGAGACCTTCATCCCGAACGCCTTGGCGGTGAGCATGTGGCCGGCCTCGTGCAGGCTCACCGAGATCAGGATTGCCAGCGCGAACCCCACAAAACCGACCCAGTACAGCATCAGGCTCCTTCAGCCGCGTTCGCAATCGTCCGCTGTGCGTAGGCACGCGCCCAGTCCTCGGCGGCCAGCACGTCGTCGACGGTACTCGGCTCGGCAAAGTCGGGAGCCGCCGCCAGCACCGCCTCCAAGGTGTCGACGATGCCCAGAAAAGGTAGCCGACCGGACACGAAGGCGGCCACACACTCCTCGTTGGCCGCGTTGTAGATGGCCGGCCGCAGTCGCCCGGCCCGGCCCGCCTCCTTGGCCAGCCGGACGGCCGGGAAGGCGTCGTCGTCGAGCGGGCGCAGCTCCCAGTTGTGCGCCTCCCGCCAGTCGACCGCGGCCGCCGCCTCGGGCACCCGGTCGGGCCAGGCCAGCGCCAGCGCGATCGGCAATCGCATGTCGGGCGGGCTGGCCTGCGCCAGCGTCGACCCGTCGGTGAACTCGACGAGCGAGTGCAGCACGGACTGCGGGTGGACCATGACCTCGATGTCCGAGTACGCCACCCCGAACAACTCGTGCGCCTCGATCACCTCCAGCCCCTTGTTGACCATGGTGGCGGAGTTGATCGTGACGACCGGGCCCATGTCCCAGGTCGGGTGCTTGAGCGCGTCCTCTGGCGTGACGTTGGTCAGCTCGGACCTGGTGCGCCCGCGGAAGGCTCCCCCGCTGGCCGTCAGCACCAGCCTCCGCACCTCGGCGTCCCGGCCGCCGCGCAGGCACTGGGCGAGGGCCGAGTGCTCGGAGTCGACCGGGACGATCTGCCCGGGTTGCCTGATGCGCTGCACGAGCGGCCCGCCGGCGACCAGCGACTCCTTGTTCGCCAGCGCGAGGATGCGCCCGGCCCGCAGGGCGGCGAGGGTCGGTGCGAGCCCGAGGCTGCCGACGACGCCGTTGAGCACCACGTCACAGGGCCACTCGGCGAGCTCCGCCATCGCGGTCGGCCCCGCCACGATCTTGGGGATCTGGAAGTCGCCGCTGGCCCAGCCCCGCCGCTGCGCCTCGGCGTAGAAGGCGAGCTGCAGATCCTGCACGCAGGACGACCGTGCGACGCCGACCACCTCGACGGACAGCTCGAGCGCCTGCTGCGCGAGCAGCTCGACGTTGCCGCCGCCGGCACCGAGCGCCACCACCCGGAAGCGGTGCGGATTACGCCGGACGATGTCGATCGCCTGGGTCCCGATCGATCCGGTGGACCCGAGCAGCACCAGCTCCCGCACGCCCATCCCGGTCACGCCTCCGGGCCGACGAGGTCGGCCGGGTCGACGGAGAAGGCGAACGGCTCGGTCATCGTGAAGATCGAGCCGCCGGATGGGACAGGTTGATACGACCCGTCGACGAGGCGATGCAGCACCAGGACCGGACGGCGGTCGACGAAGTCCACCCTCAAATACCAGGGAACGCCCGCCTCGGCGTAGCCGCGGGGGCGGTCGACCAGATCCTTCCGGCGGCTCCCGCGCGACACGATCTCGCCGAGCAGGACCGCGTCGGAGATCGGCATCGACTTCCGCCCGCCGCCCGGGCGACGCAACACGACGATGTCGGGGATGAACAGGTCGTCACCGGAGACGATATTGATCTCCGAATAGACCCACAGGCCGACGGATCGTGCCGCCGCTTTCATGCGATAGCCGAGCTCGAGCTCGACCTCCTGATGGTCGACGCCGGCATGCGGTGTCACGACGACACTCCCCCCGATGACCTCGACCCTGGGCCAGGAGGTTTCCGGGAGCAGGTCGAGGGCCGATTGGGCGGTCCACGGCTGGGCGCGCGTGCCGAGCAGCTCAAATGACGGTTCGCGAGCGGGTGCTGCCATGTGACTCACCTCCGCGGGAGATAGTGCCGGAATCAGGGTATCGCCGAAGGTCGCGGCCGCTCGGCTGTGGATAACTCCGGGAGCGGGTAGTAAGTAGGGGTGCGAGCTTGGCTGAAGCGTGTCCGGCGGGTGGTCGCGGCGACCTTCCGGCCGCTGCGCGGGCGAGACGTGTCCTTGCACGCCGCGGCGGTGACCTTCTATGCCGGGATCGCGGTCGTGCCGGTCGCGCTGCTCGCCATCTGGATCACCGGGCTGATCGCCGGCGCCGACCGGGTGCGCCGGATGACCTCCCGCACGATCCAGGCCCTGCCGGACGCGATCGGGGCGCCGCACGCGCTCTCCGTGCTGATCGAGGCCGGGCTGCACCTGACGCCGCTGCTCGCCCTGGCCAGCCTGCTGCCCGCCACCCTCTACGGCGAAGGGCTGCGCCGCGCCTTCGTCTCCCTGCGCGAGCCCGGCGAGCAACTGGTCGGCTGGCGCGGGCGCATCCTGTGGCTCCCGCTGCTGGCCGCGGCGCCGGCGCTGCTGCTGGCCGCCTTCATGGCGCTGCCGGTGACCACCAGCCTCTGGGTGCGCGGCGGCTGGTACGCGTTCGGCGGCCTCGCGCTGTCCTTCCTGGCGTGGTGGCTGGTCCTGACTCCGGTGGTGATCTGGGTCTACCGCTACATCGCCCCCGACCGCCCCGAGTGGCTGGCGACCACGCTGGTCGGCTCCTTCACCGCGGCGAACCTCTCCGGCTTCCTGCACGGCTTCGTGCTTTTCTGCTCGCTCCCGCTGAAGCTGGGCGTCCCTTTCGGCGGCTTCACCGAGATCGGCGGCGTGGTCGCCGTCGGGCTCTGGCTCTATCTCTTCCACACCATCGTCCTGGTGGGCTACGCCGCCACGGTTTCCGCCAGCGCCTACCAGCGCCGCCGCGCCGCCGACAAGGCGACGGAAGATCCCGAGAGTCGAGCCGACTCCTCCGACGCCGACTCCTCCGACGCCGACTCCAGCTTTGGCGACGGTGATGGCAACGAGCCGGACACCGAGCGGGGCACCGAGCCGGGCACCGGCCCGGTCGTGGCCGGGCTCGGCCAAGGAGACCCCGCCGGCCGGTCGTAGCCGCGCCACGAGCCGGTCAGCCGACCGCGGCGGGCTGCCGCTCCCGGCCCTCGGCTTCCGGCGTGTCCGACTCGTGGATGCCGAACCGCCGGTACACCCGGGCCAGCGGCCCCGGCGCCCACCAGTTCCACCGGCCCAGCAGGCGCATCGTGGCCGGCACCAGCAGCGCCCGCACCAGCGTGGCGTCGACGATGATCGCCACGATCATGCCGACGCCGATGGTCTTCACCACCGACACGCCGCCGGTCGCGAACCCGGCCACCACCACGATCAGCAGCAGCGCCGCCGCGGTGATGATCCGGCCGGTGTGCTGCAGCCCGGTGGCCACCGCCGTCGTGTTGTCCCCGGTCCGGTCCCACTCCTCGCGCACCCGTGACAGCAGGAACACCTCGTAGTCGGTGGCCAGCCCGAAGAGCACCGCCAGCACCAGGATCATGTTGCTCGGCTCGATGAACCCCGTGGACTCGAAGCGCAGCAGGCCCTCGAAGTGGCCGTCCTGGAAGATCCACACCACCACGCCGAAGGACGCCCCGATCGACACCAGGTTCATCAGCACCGCCTTGATCGGCAGCAGCACCGACCCGAAGGCGAGGAAGAGCAGCAGCATCGTGGCCACCGCCATGATCAGGGCCATCCACGGCAGCCGCGCGGACAGGCTCTCCAGCAGGTCCAGGTCGACCGCCGCCCGCCCGCCGACCAGGGCATCGGGGTCGAGCGCCCGGATGTCGCGGACCACCTCGCGCGCCGCCGACGTGGTGGGTGCCGCCGACGTGGTGACGGTGACGAGGGAATCGCCGTCGGCCCGCGCGCCGGCCACCCCCGGGATGGCCGCGATCTCGCTGACCAGCCGGGACGCGCCGCCACCGGGCACGTACACCGAGACGGGGTTGACGTCGCCACCCGGGAAGTCCTCGCGGATCGCCTCGGACACGATGCGGGCCGGGGTGTCGGCCGGCATCACCCGCTCGTCGAAGCCGCCGAACTCGACCCGGCCGAACGGCAGCGCGAAGACCGCCAGCACGGCCAGCACGGCGACGACATACAGCACCGGGCGGCGCATCACACTGTGCGCCAGCCGCGCCCATCCCCCGCCCTCAGCCGCGGGATCGCGGCGGCGGAGCGACGGGATGCGTAGCTTGTCGATGCGGTGGCCGAGCAGGGCGAGCGCCGCGGGCAGCACGGTCAGCGCGGCGAGCATGGCGATCAGCACCGCCGCCATGCCGCCGATCGCCATGCTGCCGAGGAACGACTGCGGGAAGATCAGCAGACTGGACAGCGCCAGCACGATGGTCAGGCCGGAGACCGCGATGGTGCGGCCCGCGGTGGCCACGGTGATCCGGATCGCCTCGGGCACGTCCCGCCCGTTCGCCAGCTCCTCGCGGAACCGGCTGACCACGAACAGCGAGTAGTCCACGGCCATGCCGAGCCCGAGCAGCGTGATCACGTTGATCGCGAAGACCGAGATGTCGGTCAGATAGGTCAGCCCGCGGACGGCGACGAACGCGCCCATGATCGCGATGCCGCCGATCACCAGCGGGGACAGGGCGGCCACCACGCCGCGGAAGATCAGGATGAGCAGCACCAGCAGGACCGGGAGGGAGAAGATCTCGGCCCGGGTGATGTCCTGCTCGGTCCGCTCGTTCGCCTGCTGGGTGAACGGCACGTTGCCGCCGGCCTCGGTGCGCAGTCCGGCCGCCTCGGTGTGCGGCTCGAGCGCGTCCCACGCCGCCATCTTGGCGTCGGCGTCGCCATCGGTGAGCTGCACCGCGGCGTACGTCGCCCGGCGGTCCTCGCTCACCAGGGCCGGGGTCTCGCTGTCCAGGTAGCTCGTCACGTTCGCGACGCCGGGCTGCGCACGGATGGCCGCGACCGCGGCGGTGATCGACTGCCGGACCGCGGGGTCGTCGACCGTGGCGGTGTCACTCGACCAGAGGACCAGCACGTCGGGGTCGCGCCGGCCGAGTTGGTCGGCGATGGCGGCCGTCGCACGGCTGGACTCGCTGGACGGGTCGTCGTACCCGCCGCCCGAGAGCACGCCGAAGACGCCGAGCCCCCACGTCGCGCCCGCCGCAACCAGCGCCAGCGCGCCGGCGACCACCCACCAGCGCAGCCGGACCACCGCTTGCCCCCACCACCGGAACATGCTGACCACCTGGCCTCTGCGGAACGAGTGAACACCGTTTACTCTGGCAACGGTGTTAGCTTCGGTCAATGCCGACGGGAGAACTATGACGACCGCCACGCCGAGCCGGCGCGAGCGCCTGCGGGAGGCGACCGTCGCCGAGATCAAGCAGACCGCGCGCCGGCTGCTGGTCGAGGGTGGGCCGGCGGCCATGTCGCTGCGCGCAATCGCCCGCGAGATGGGCATGACGGCCCCGGCCATCTACCGCTACTTCGACAGCCTCACCGAGCTGACGCTGGCCATGGTCACCGACCTCTTCGGCGAGATGACCACCGCGGTGGAGCAGGCCGCCACCGAGCACGCGGATGACGGCCCGCTGACCCGGGTCGGGCACATGGCGCGGGCGTTCCGCGGCTGGGCGCTGGCCAACCGGGCGGAGTTCGGGCTGGTCTTCGGCAATCCGCTGCAGGGGCTGGCGGAGAAGGAGCTCGACCACGGCGGCGCGCGTTTCTGCGAGGCCTTCTTCCGGGTGCTGGACGAGCAGCCGATCACCGTGGACGACGTCGGCGGGGCCGGGCTGGCGCATTCCTTCCAGCCGTATTTCGACGCCTTCGGCGACCGCTTCCCGCTGCCCGTCGTGACCCAGTTCCTGTCCTGCTGGGCGCGCATCTACGGGCTGATCGCGATGGAGACGTTCGGCCAGTTGCACTGGGCGGTGACCGACGCCGGGCCGCTGTTCGAGCTCGAGCTCGAGCGGACTTTGCGAACTTTGGCGCGCTAGGCTCCCTCGCCATGACCTCCGTTCCCGAGCTACCCAGGACCGCCGATGTGGTGATCATCGGTTCCGGCCACAACGGCCTCGTCTCCGCCATCCTGCTGGCCCGGGCCGGGCTGCGCGTGGTGGTGCTCGAGCGGGCGGAGGTGCTGGGCGGCGCCACCCGCACCGAGCGGCCGTTCGCCAAGGTGCCGGGCCTGGGTCAGTCGACGGGGTCGTACCTTCTGGGGCTGATG
>NZ_JBFAZH010000035.1:0-17842 GCF_040681735.1 Actinoplanes sp. NPDC051633
AGCTGCGGATGCAACCACGTTTCCATCCCCGCATGGTGACAAACCGGTCAGGCCCAGCCCGGTATGCGACTCTGGCGCGTTCGGGTGGTTGTGCCCGTGGTGGCCGGGCTGGCCGACCACCTGCCCGGCACACCCAGCGAAGGGCTGACCGCGCAGGGCGTGCTGGCCGCGACCGCCGGCCAGATCGCGTCGCTGCCTCCGGTCGGGACGCTCTCCCCGGCGACCCCGGTCAGCTCCGCACCGACGAGCTCATAGCCGCGTCGACCAGGACTTCGGCGACGGCGCGGGCGGCCGCGGCCTTGCCCGGCGCGCGATCCATCCGCGCACCCACCATCGCGCCGTCGTAGAGGAGCATGAGCTGCTCGGTCAGCGCCTCGGGATCCGGCACCCCGGCGTCGCGGGCCAGCTCGGTGAACAGGCCTCGGGTCCATGCCCGTGTCGTGTCGCACACGTCCTGGACCGGCCCGCCGGTGGGGGACTCGGCCGAGGCGTTGTAGAACGCGCAGCCGCGGAAAGTCGGCTGGTCGATGACGTCGGCCATCACGTCGAAGACGCCGAGGAGGCGCTCGCGAGGGTCGGCATATCGGGCCAGGCCCTCGAGCAAGCGGGCCCGCCGACGCTCGTGCCGACCCTCCAGGTAGGCCTTGACCAGGCCCTCCTTGTTGCCGAACGTGCTGTAGAGCGACGCCTTGGCCACCCCGGCGCGCTCGATGACCCGGTCGATGCCGACAGTGTGCACGCCCTCGGCGTAGAAGAGCTCATCTGCCGCGGCGAGCAGGCGATCGCGGGCCGGCGGCTTCTTGGTGAGTGTTTCAGCGGACATACGGTTGACTTTAACAGACAGGTCTGTCTGACGTTCGAATCTCGTACAGACCTGTCTGTGCGGCGTGTCGAGGGGGAACCGATGTCCACCACCGTCGAAATCCGGCGTACGACCATTCCGTTCGCGGCGATCGCCGCGATCCTCGTGACCTTCATGGCGGCGTCGGCCGCTCCGAGCCCGCTCTACGTCGTCTATCAGCGCGAGTGGGGCTTCTCCACGGGCGTGCTCACGGTGATCTTCGCGATCTACGTGGCCAGCCTGACCGCTACATTACTGACCTTAGGCGCACTTTCCGACCATTTAGGGCGAAAGCCGGTGCTCGTGTCGGCCATCGCCCTGGAAGCGGTGTCGCTGCTGCTCTTCCTGACCGCCGGCGGTGTCGGCACCCTGCTCGCCGCTCGCCTGCTGCAAGGCGTCGCGACCGGCGCGGCGATCACTGTGCTGGGTGCGGCGCTGATCGACCTCAACCCGCCGCACGCGCCCGGCCGGGCCGGCTTGATCAACGGCCTGGCGCCGCTGAGCGGCCTGGCGCTGGGCGCGCTCGGGACGGGCGCACTGGTTCAGTACGCGCCGCAGCCGACACACCTGGTGTGGGCCGTCCTGCTGCTGATCATGCTGGCGGCCGGTGTCGCCGTCGCCCTGATGCCCGAGACGTCCGAGCGGCGGCCGGGGTGGCGTGCCTCGCTGCGCCCACGACTCGGCGTCCCGGCCCGGCTGCGCGCCGACGCGATCGCGCTCAGCCCGATCACCGTGGCCAGCTGGGCCGTCGGCGGTCTCTACCTGTCGCTGAGCCCGTCCGTCGCGGCCGGTGAGCTGGGCATTCGGAGCCACCTGGTCGGCGGCTTCGTCATCGCCCTGATGACCGGCACCGGCGCGATCACCTCGTTCGTGCTGCGCCGCACCCCTGCGCCGCGCGTGCTGCAGGTGGCCGGCGGGGGTCTGCTGCTCGGCACGCTGATCAGCATCATCGGCGTGGAGAGCCACGACGTGCTGCTGGCGGGCGCCGGCACGGTGATCTCCGGCATCGGGTTCGGCGCCTCCGCGCTGGCGACCCTCGGTCAGCTGTCGGTCCTGGCCGGGCCGGCCGAGCGCAGCAAGCTGCTGGCCGTCTACCTGGTCGTCGCGTACGCGGCGTTCAGCATCCCGGCGGTGCTCGCCGGGGTGGCGACCAACGCGGTGGGCCTGCATCTCACCGCCCTGGTCTACGGGCTCGTGGTCGCCCTCCTCGCGGCCGTCGCCCTGATCGCACGCCGGGCGCGAGTCTCTTAGGTCGCAATTCGCCCCTGCCACGGCGTGGGCGGCCGACATCCGGCCGCCGACCGCCGAACATATCGGGGCGAAACCGACACGAGAGGCAACAATGCGAAGAGTTCTGGTGGTTACCGCGGCGCTCGCCCTGACCGTGGCAGGCGGCACGGTGGCAGTGGGCGCGTGGGCGCAGGAAGCCCCATCCATCGCCTGGGGCAAGTGCACGGACCCGGCCCTGGCGGCACGCAAGGCGGAGTGCGGGTTCGTCACGGTGCCACGGGACTACGCCGAGCCGAAGGCCGCCACGATCAAGCTGGCCGTGTCCCGGGTCCGGCACACGGCCAAGGACTATCAGGGCGTCATGCTGGTGAACCCGGGCGGCCCCGGCGGATCCGGCCTGCTGCTGTCCGCCCTGAGTGACTATGTGCCGGGCAAGGGGGGCGCCGGCTACGACTGGATCGGGTTCGACCCGCGGGGCGTCGGGGCGTCCGAGCCCAAGCTGACCTGCGATGCCACGTACAACCGGCACAACCGCCCGGCGTACGTGCCGTCCTCCGCGGCGATCGAGAAGGCGTGGCTGGCGCGCACGGCCGCGTACGCGAAGGCATGTGCAAAGGCCGGCGGCCCGCTGCTGAACCACCTCAAGACCGTCGACAACGTCCGCGACATGGAAAGCATCCGCCGCGCCCTGGGCGTCGAGCAG
This sequence comes from Actinoplanes sp. NPDC051633, assembly GCF_040681735.1. NCBI lineage: Bacteria > Bacillati > Actinomycetota > Actinomycetes > Micromonosporales > Micromonosporaceae > Actinoplanes > Actinoplanes sp. NPDC051633. Next base: position 2,775 of record NZ_JBFAZH010000035.1, read on the forward strand.
ATCAACTTCTACGGCTTCTCGTACGGAACTTATTTGGGCCAGGTCTACGCGACCCTGTTCCCGAAGCAGGTCCGCCGCATGGTCCTGGACGGCAACGTCGACCCCGGCCGGGTCTGGTACCGATCGAACCTCGACCAGAACATCGCGTTCGACCGCAACATGAAGATCTACTTCGCGTGGCTGGCGGCGCACGACAAGACGTACAAGCTCGGCAAGACCGCGAAGGCGGTGGAGAAGCTCTTCTACGCCACTCAGCAGAAGCTAGCCGGCAAGCCGGCCGACGGCGTGATCGGCCCGGCCGAGTTCACCGACGTCTTCCTGCAGCCCGGCTACTACGTCTTCGGCTGGACCACGGTCGCCGACGCCTTCTCCGCGTGGGTCAACCGCGAGGACCCCAAGCCGCTGCGCAAGCTCTACGACGACGGCAACCCGCAGACCGCCGGCTCGGACAACGGGTACGCGATCTACCTGGCCACCGAGTGCACCGACGCGAAGTGGCCGCTGTCCTGGTCGAAGTGGCGCACGGACAACGCGAAGGTGCACGCCGCCGCGCCGTTCGAGACCTGGGGCAACGCCTGGTTCAACGCGCCCTGCCGCAGCTGGGCCGCCAAGCCCGGCCGGCCGGTGGACGTCAACGGCGCCAAGGCGCCGCCGGTGCTGCTGGTCAGCGAGACCCTGGACGCGGCGACGCCGTTCCAGGGGAGCCTCGAGGTGCGCAAGCGGTTCCCGGCCGCCGCGCTGGTCGAGGGCGTCGGCGGCACCACGCACGCCGGATCGCTGTTCGGCAACTCCTGTGTGGACAACGCCGTCGCCGCTTACCTGCGCGACGGCACGCTGCCCAAGCGGGTCAAGGCGAACACGTCCGACCTGAAGTGCAAGCCGCTGCCGCAGCCCAGCCCCGCCGCCGCGGCGACGACGGGCCGGATCGCGGACGACGCGCAGATCATGGAGGCGCGGATCATGAAGGCTCGAGTCGGCGGGCTCTGAGCTCGGCCTCCTGACGCAGCTCCGCCGGGATCAGCTCCAGCAGCTGGTCCCGGCGCAGCGGCAGATCGAGCAGGCTCAGCTTCACCCGGCTGCGGCTGGCGTGCGCGCCGGCCGACAGTCGGACCACCTGGGCGGCGTCCACCCGCATCCCGGCGTTGATCTCGTCGCCGCGGGCCAGCTCGCCGGCCGGGGTGCCGTCGATGTCGACCGCCACCGGCGCGCTGTCGTCCGAAACGGTCAGCGACACCCGGTCGCCGGCGCCGAGCACCACCGCCCGGCTGATCCCGGCCATCGGCGCCACCGGTGTGATCACCGTGCAGCTCGCCGAGGGGGAGAGCACCGGGCCGCCGGCCGCGTAGTTGTAGGCGGTCGAGCCGTTCGGGGTGGACAGCACCACCGCGTCGCACCTGTAGTAGCCGTACTGCAGGTCGTTGACGGTCAGGTCGACCGAGACCGCGCCGGTGCGTCCCAGCCGGGCCAGCACCACGTCGTTGAACGCGAACCGGGTGGTCAGCTCGGTGCTCGACGAGGACGCGACCAGGCAGCCGTGCTGCTCCACGGTGAAGTCGCCGTCGGCCAGGCGGGCCAGCGCGGCCTCCAGCTCCGACGGCGTGACCTCGACGAGGAAGCCCAGATTGCCGTGGTTGACCCCGAGCACCGGCACCGGGCGGTCCACGACCAGCCGCATCGCGCCCAGCATGGTCCCGTCACCGCCGAGCGCGACCAGTCCGCCGACCTCGGCGACGAACTCGTCGGGCGGCACGATGACCACCGACGGCGGCACCCGATCCTGATCGGCCGGGCGGGCGAGCACCTTGGCGCCGTGGCCGTCGGCCCACTCGACGATCCTCGCGATCGAGTCGCCGACCGGCTTCGTCGGGTGCAGCACCAGGCCGACCGTTTGCACACCGGGTCCGTGAGTCACGACACCACCCTAGCCAGCGGGCCTTCCCCTCCGGATAGGCTTGGACCGCGAAGGGGAGTAGTCCTCAACTGCGTGGGTCGACACACTGAAGCGTTCGCGCTTCCGGCCCCGCGGCCTGCCAAAGGCGGACGAGACCTTCGACTCGGTTGATCACGCGCCGGGTCGAGGTCGTTCCGCGCCCCCGGCCCGGTCCATTCCTGGAAGGGCCTCGGTGGACGGCTTCCTCACCGCGACCGCGATCAGTTTCGCGGTCATCTTCGTCGCGGAGCTCGGCGACAAGTCCCAGCTCATGGCTCTCACCTTCGCCACCCGATACAAGCCGGTGCCGGTGCTGATCGGCATCACCGTGGCCACCGGGGTGGTGCACCTGGTGTCGGTCGGCGTCGGCTACGGGCTCGGCGCCACCCTGCCCACCGGCTGGATCTCGCTCATCGCCGGCCTGGCCTTCCTCGTCTTCGGCGCGTGGACGCTACGCGGTGACAGGCTGACCGATGCGGAGAAGAACAAGGCCGAGCGGTCCACCGGATCGGCGATCCTCGCCGTCGGCGGCGCGTTCTTCCTGGCCGAGCTGGGCGACAAGACCATGCTGGCGACCATCACACTGGCCACCCAGCACGGCTGGTTCGGCACCTGGATCGGCTCGACGGTCGGCATGGTGGCGGCCGACGCGCTGGCCATCCTGGTCGGCCGTCTGCTCGGCCGGCACCTGCCGGAGAAGGCGATCAAGTACGGCGCGGCCGCATTGTTCGGTATCTTCGGCATCTGGCTGATCGCCGAGGCGATCGCCCAACTCGGGGAGTGATCGCGTGACGCAATATCGGGCCGAGTTCGACGCCGAGGTGACGCTCGCCGACGGCGGATCGCTGCGCGCACAGGGCTTCCGCCTCGATCTCCCGCACGGCGAGGAGACCGAGGCCGAGATCGGGTCGCTGTTCGTCGCGGCCTGCGGCCTGCGGTCGGTCCAGCAGGTGCAGATCACCGGGGTACGAGTTTTCGCCGAGCCGCATCAGGACTTACCTCCGGCGCGGGCGCCGCGGACCAGGCTGGTCGAGCTCAGTCACGTCATCGGGCACGGGCTGATCACGTACCCCGGTCTGCCCGCCCCGGAGATCTCCGAGCACCTCACCCGCACCGACTCCCGCAAGGCCTACGCCGAAGGCGTCGAATTCTCCATCGGCCGCATCACGATGGTCGGCAACACCGGCACCTACGTGGACAGCCCGTTCCACCGCTACGGCGACGGCACCGACCTGGCCGGCCTGGAGCTGGACCGCCTCGCCGACCTGCCGGCGGTGGTGGTCCGCGCGGTCGGCGGCCCGCGCGGCGTCGACGTGCCGGCGCTCGAGGGCCTGGCGGTCGCGGGTCACGCGGTGCTTCTGCACACCGGTGGCGACAAGCACTGGGCCACCCCCGAGTACGCGGTCGACGCTCCCTTCCTCACCGGGGCGGGCGCCGAGTGGCTGGCCGCGCAGGGCGCCGCGCTCGTGGGCATCGACTCGGTCAACATCGACGACATCGGGCCGGACGCGGCGGGACAGCGGCCCGCGCACAGCATCCTCCTCAAGGCCGGCATCCCGATCTGCGAGCACCTGACCGGGCTGGAGCAGCTGCCCCCGGCCGGTGCCCGGTTCACCGCCGCGCCGCCGCGGATCGCCGCCTTCGGCACGTTTCCGGTGCGGGCCTTCGCGGCCGTGCCCGCCGTCGAGGAGCACGATCACCTCAGATCGGGCGGGTGGCTGCCGACTGCAGGCGGGTGACCCCCCACACCATTGGACAGGACGACCTCCGGGCGGACCGCGTGGCCCGCCGCCGGATGCTTCTCGACCACCTGATGCAACACCCGGATGACCGGGAAGCCCGCAGGCAGCTGACCGACCTGGTGACCGAGGCCAGACGCCCGCCGCCGCGCACCGCGGTAGGAGTGCTGGCCGTGGTAGCGGCGCTCTGCGCGGTCCTGTCCCTGCTCAGCCTGCTCGGCGGCATGGACGTGACGGCCACCCTGCTGGCCGTGGCCGGCCTCTACACGCTCTGGATCATCCGCCGCCGCCGCTGAGCAGCCGGGGTGCGGGCGGTGCCGCCAAGCGAAGAGTGGTAGCTCACGGACCTTTGGAGGGCCGGAACGCGTGGCTGGGCTACCACTTTTGGGGTGCGGCGGTGCCGCCAAGCTAAGAGTGGTAGGTCAGTGGGCTGTTGGGCGGTCGGATGCGCGGCTGGGCTACCACTTTGTCGGGGTGGCGGCGCGATCGGTGGAGAATCGCTGATTCCGCTCATACCCACCTGGCATTTGTCGATGATGGCCGTGTGAGCCATGACCTTCTGCGGACCGACCTCGAGCCGGCGCCGACCGCAGCGCCGGACACCGCGGGCCTGTCGCCCACCGAGCTGGGCGTGGCCCGGGCGGCCGCCCTCTTCGAGCGCGTCGACCCGGCCAAGGCCGCCGACCTGCTCGAGAACGTGCTGGCCGAGGACCCCGGGTCGGCCGCCGGCTGGATCCTGATGGCCCGCATCCGGCTGGTGCTCGACCAGGTGGAGGCCGGTCTGGACGCCGCCGCCAAGGCGATCCCCCTGGCCCCCGAGGACCCGCGCCCGCTCGCTACCGCCAGCCGCGCGCTGACCCTGATGGGCCGGCACGAGGAGGCGGTCACGATGGCCTACCGGGCGGTGATAGTCGATCCGAAGAACCCGCTGTGGCACGACCGGGTGGCCTGGGCGCTGCTCGCCGCGGACCGGCAGATCGCGGACGCCGAGCAGGCCGCGCGTACCGCCATCGGCCTGGACCCGAACGAGGCGCACTACTACTTCACGCACGGCGTGGCGCTGGACGCGCTCGGGCACGCCGACCAGGCCCGCCAGGCGCTGCTCATCTCGCTGCGCCTGGAGCCGGAGAACCCGGTCGCCCAGCACCGGCTGGCCGTGCTCAACGGCGAGAGCCAGCGCGCCGCGGAGCCGAAGAAGCGGGGGTGGCGGCTCTTCGGCCGGTCCAAGCAGGCGGAGGCCAAGGCGTCGCGCCCCGAGGAGTTCATGCCCTGACCCTTGCCAGGAAGCGTTCGAGAGAGTATCTGTTAGTCACTAACAAAGATTAGTGACTAACTGGAGGCTGTCGTGAGCGTTTTGGTGGTGGGAGCCGGCCCGACCGGGCTGGCGCTGGCGGTCGGGCTGCTGGAGGGCGGCGCGCAGGTGCGGATCGTGGACGCGGCGGCCGGCCCGGCGACCACGTCGCGGGCCCTGGGCCTGCAACCGCGAGGGCTGGACGTGCTGGAGCGGCTCGGCGCACTGGGCGATCTGACCGAGCTCGGCCTCCAGATCCGCGAGGTCGTGATCAATGTCGACCGCACGGAGGTCGCGCGGCTCCGCGTCGGTGGCACCACGCCGCTGGTCAAGCGGCCGGGCGCGCTGATGTCGCAGGCGGTGGTCGAGGAGCGGCTGCGGGAGCGGCTGGCCGAGCTGGGCGGTCACGTGGAGTGGAACACCGAAGTCGGCGACCTGGCGTACGACGGCTGGATCGTCGGGTGCGACGGCGCGCACAGCGCGGTCCGCAAGCTGGCCGGCATCGGCTTCCCGGGGGTGCCGCTGATCGAGCGCTTCCTGGTCGCCGACATCCACGCCGATCTGCCGCTGTCGCGCAACGCCGTGCACACTTGCGTCCGCGGTAACGAGATGTTCGGGCTGTTCCCGCTGCCCGGCGCGGATCTGTGGCGGATTCTCACTCCGGAGCAGGAGGGGCGTGAGCTCGGCGAGCTGCTGGCGGAGTACACAGCGTTCCCGGCGACGGCGATCAAGAGCGTCGACTGGGTCTCGACCTTCCGGATCCACCGGCGGCTGGCGTACACGTACCGGTCGGGGCGCGTGCTGCTGGCCGGGGACGCGGCGCACATCCACAGCCCGTTCGGCGGTCAGGGCATGAACACCGGGCTGGGCGACGCGGAGAACCTGGCCTGGAAGCTGGCGCTGGTGGACACCGGGCGGGCGGCGGAGAGCCTGCTGGACACGTACGAGGCGGAGCGCCGGCCGATCGCCGTCGAGGTGCTCAGCAACACCAGCTCGATGACCGGGCTGATGCTGGGTCGCAATGCCCCGGCGCGGCTGGTGCGGGATCATGTCGTGGTGCCGCTGATGAACCGACCCTTCGTGCAGCGCCGGATCGCCGAAGCGTCGTCGCAGCTGCGGATCTCCTACCGCGGCGGGCCGCTCGGGTCCGCGTACCCGAGGAGGGGTCTGCGCAGTGGCGACCGGGTGCCGGACCAGGCCTGCACGCGGCCGGACGGCACCCCGGCCACGATGCTGGGCGAGATGCTCGGCCGGTGGGTCCTGCTGACCAGCGACGACCGGGTGGTCCGGGCGGTCGGCCAGCGGCTCGGCGACGCGGTCGTCACGCTGCGGCCGGAGCACGACCGGACCCTGCTGGTGCGCCCCGACGGCCACCTCGCCGTCCGGGGCGACGTCACCGAGGTGATGCGCTGGCTGGACCACGCGCTGGGCCGCTCCGCCGAGAGAGCGGCTGCATGAGCGAGAGTGGGCAGGCTCGCCGACTTGCGGACCGCAAGCCGACCCAGGGCGGCCTGCGCGAGCGCAAGAAGGCCGAGACCCGGCGGTCCATCCAGGAGCACGCGCTGCGCCTGTTCCTGGAGAAGGGCTACGACGCGACCACGGTCGAGGAGATCGCCGCGGCCGCCGGGGTCTCGCACATGACGTTCTTCCGCTACTTCCCGTCGAAGCCGGCCGTGGTGGAGAACGACGAGTACGACCCGATGATGGCCGAGATGATCAGGGCGCGGCCGGTCGAGGAGCCGCCCCTGACCGCGATCGCCCGGGCCGTCTCCGGCGCGCTGCGCATGATGCCCGCCGCCGAGATGTCCACGGTGCTCACCCGTGCCCAGCTCATCCAGGGTGTGCCCGCCCTGCGCGCGCGCCAGATCGAGTCGCAGGAGTCCGCGCGGGCGCTGTTCGCCGGCGCGATCGAGGGTCGTGGGGACGCGACACCGTTCGAGCGGGAGGTGCTCGGTGGCGTCGCGCTGACCGCGCTGTCGGTCGCGATCAACACCTGGGCGGCGGCGGACGGCACTGTGGACCTTCCCGACCTGGTCGATTGCGCGTTTGCGGTGCTCGGCGCTTGATCGCAAGCACAAATGCGCACCGTGACGGCAATCTGTTAGTGGCCATCGCGGTGCGCGGCGACGGCCACCTCGAGGTGCTGTCGGAGCTGGCCGCGATCCTGCTCGACCCGCAACGGGCAGAGACGCTGCGCGAGGAGACCGACGCCGGCGCGATCGTGGCGATGCTCGGCGGACGCGGATGATCCGGCACGTGGTGGTGGGCCGCCGCCGGCGCCCACTGATCCGCGAGATCGAGCCCGCGTCTCAACCGATCTGGACCCAGACGTCGTCGAGGGCGCCCTGGAACTGGTCGTTGTCGCGGTAGGCGCCCTTGCCGCCGATGCTCAGCGGCGCCTTGTTGGCCACCGTCAGCGCGGCCGGGATCTGTGCGACGCCGCGCACCGCGCCGTCGATCAGGACGGCGAAGGTGCCGCCGACCCGGCGGCACTGGATCGCGTGCCACCGCCCGTCGGCGACCGAGATCGCGCTGCGGACAATGCGGATGCCGCGCTTGGCGGTGTCGACCAGCACGCAGCTCGGCCGGCCCATCATCCCGTCGATCTGCAGCTTGTACTGGCTGCCCTTGATCGAATAGCCCTTCTGGACGACGTTCTGACCCTTCGTGGTCTGCCCGGCGGGCAGCCGCACCGTGGCTCCGAAGAGGATCGGCCGGCGGCCCGGGTTGAGATCGGGGGTGTGCGGCGACTGCAGCACGGCGTGCGGGCACTTGGCGCCGGAGCACCGGGCCGGGAACTGCATCGCGTTGCCGGAGCCGTGCCGGACCACCCGCAGTTTCCCGCCGCGGCTGGAGATCAGCCGCATGGTGTGCCCGTTGCCGGAGGCGTCGAGCACCGCGCCGGCCCGCCCGTCGAAGTTGTATCGCGCGACCAGGGCGGACGACTTGGCAGCGGCCGCCGGCGGCAGCTGACGGGCGGCCGACGCCGGCACGGTCAGCACACCCAAGGTCAGGACGGCCGCGACGGCGGCGCACAGGCGAGATCGCATGCCCGAATTATGGCTTGTGGGATAATTTTGAGCGTCGCGAACCGCCCTGGACGAACGGTCCGATCATGGCGCTGACCGGACGATCATCCCGCGAACCGGTCAGCCGACGTGCGCCAGTTGCTCGCCGCTCGGCAGGTCCTCGCGCTGCACCTTGATGAACGCCCAGGTGACCACCGTGGCCGCCAGGATGATGATCGAGGCCCAGAGGAAGGCCGACGAATATCGTCCACCTGCGCCTGGAGCTGCACGAGCGGACCTTGCTGCGGAGTCCCCGGCACGTGGCTCGCCACGTACGCGGTGATCCCGCTGGTCGCGATCGTGTTCAGCAACGCCGTGCCGAGCGAGCCGCCGACCTGCGGCGTGGCGTTCAGCGCCGCGCTGGCCGCACCCGCGTCGCGCTGCGGCACCCCGACCAGCGCCAGGCTGGACAGCGGCACGAAGGTGAAGCCCAGGCCGAGGCCCAGCAGCACCTGCGCCGGCATCAGATGACCCCAGAAGCCGGTGTCCATGAAGGTCCGCTTGCGACCGCGAATGGAACGAGCGTCACACCGCGTCTTCGCGTTCCGGCGAGGCGCTGTCCAGCGGCACCGCCCTGCCCCGCACCAGGCCGAGCTGCACGCCCTGCCGGGGCTGCACCGCGTCGAGCAGCCAGTCGGCCGCCACCCGGACCCGGTTGCCCGGCATCGACAGCAGGTGATAGCCGCGGGTCACCGCCTTGGCGACGATCCCGCTCAACGGCACGCCGAGCGGGTTGGCCGCCGAGTCGAAACCGCCGAGATCGACCACGAACCCGAGATCATGATGCTTGTACGCGCGCCGCCGCCCCTTGCCGTACGACGCCGCGATGTTGTGCGCCACCGTCGTGCCCTGCCGCGTCGCGTGCTGCGCCGTCATGCCGGTGAGCTCGCCCGGCATGGTCAGGTCGGGCACCGCCGCCGCGTCGCCGCACGCGAACACGTCGGGGTGCTGCGGCACGTTGAGGAACTCGTCGACCACCAGCCGGCCCTCCCGTGTGGCCAGGCCCAGGCCGGTGACCAGCGGGTCGGGCCGCACCCCGACGCACCAGATCAGCGAGCGGGTGGGCACGTACTCGCCGTTGCTCAGGTGCACACCCTCGGCGGTCGCCTCCTTGACGCTGGTCTTGAGCAGCACCTCGATGCCGCGTTCCCGCAGCACTTTGTCGGAGGCGCGGGCCAGCCGCTCGTCCAGCGACGGCAGCACGCGGCCGGCGGTGTCGATCAGCAGCCACCTGGGCTCGATCGAGGGCCACTGCTTGGCGAGGTGTTTGGTGTAGAGCACGCCCTGCGCGGCCACCTCCGTGCCGGTGTAGCCGGCGCCGACCACCACGAAGGTGCTGCGGGCGCGGCGCTCGGCCGGGTCGGTGGCGGTCGAGGCCATCTCGATCTGGCGGGTGATGTGGTCGCGCAGGTACAGCGCTTCGGGGATGCCGCGGAAGCCGTGCGCGTACTCGGTCACGCCCGGCACGGGCAGCAGCTTGTTCACGCTGCCGGCCGCGACCACCAGGCGGTGGTAGCCGACCGAGCCCTTGCCGCCGTCCGGGTCCCGGTACGACACCGTGCGCGCGTCGAGGTCGACGCCGTCCACCTCGCCGAGGACCACGCGAACCCCGGGCAGGGTCGTGGCCAGCGACACGGTGACCCGGCGCGGTTCGAGGATCGCGGCCGACACCTCGGGCAGCAGCGGGAGGTAGAGGAAGTAGTCGGTGGGGTTGATGACCGTGATGTCCGCGCTGCCGTGGGAGAGCTTCGACAGCTTGCGCGCGGCGGTGAACCCGGCGAAGCCGGCGCCGATGATGACGATGCTGGGACGACCCATCTGCTCAAGCTAGCGTTCATCATCGGCCCTGAGAGGGTAGAACGTGACGTATGGCACTGCCGATCGAGGACTACGCAATCATCGCCGACACCCAGACGTCCGCCCTTGTCGGCCGCAACGGCTCGATCGACTGGCTGTGCGTGCCGCGATTCGACTCGGGCGCGATCTTCGCCGCGCTGCTCGGCACCGAGGAGAACGGCCACTGGACCATCGCCCCCGCTTCCGAGTTCACCGTGAAGCGTCGCTATCGCGACGAGACGCTGGTGCTGGAGACGGAGTTCGAGACCGCCGAGGGGGTGGTCCGGCTGATCGACTTCATGCCGCCGCGCGGGGAGGCGCCGGATGTGGTGCGCATCGTCGAGGGGGTCCGCGGTGAGGTGCCGATGCGGATGGACCTGCGGCTGCGCTTCGACTACGGCAAGGTCGTGCCCTGGGTCTACCGGGAGAAGGACGCGCTGGTCGCGGTCGCCGGGCCGGACGCGGCGTGGTTGCGCACCCCGGTGCGGACACGCGGCGAGAACATGGCGACCCGCGCCGACTTCACCGTCGGCCCCGGCGAGCAGGTGCCGTTCGTGCTGACCTGGCGGCAGTCGCATCTGCCCGCGCCGGAGCCGATCGACCCGGTGCACGAGCTGGGCATCACCGAGGGCTATTGGCGCGGCTGGGTCTCCGCGTGCACGTACGAGGGGGAGTGGCGCGACGCGGTGGTCCGCTCGCTGCTCACCCTCAAGGCGCTCACGTACGCCCCGACCGGCGGCATCGTGGCGGCCGCGACCACCTCGCTGCCGGAGAAGCTCGGTGGCGTCCGCAACTGGGACTACCGCTTCTGCTGGCTGCGGGATGCGACGATCACGCTGCAGAGCCTGCTCTACTCCGGCTTCCAGAGCGAGGCCACGGCGTGGCGCAAGTGGCTGCTGCGAGCCATCGCCGGCAACCCCAACGAGCTGCAGATCATGTACGGCGTGGCCGGCGAGCGGCGCCTCGACGAGTACCTCGCCGACTGGCTCACCGGATACGACGGCAACCCGGTGCGGATCGGCAACGCGGCCGCCGAGCAGTTCCAGCTCGACGTCTACGGCGAGGTGATGGACGCCCTGCACCAGGGCCGGCGGGCCGGGCTCAAACAGGACGATCCGGCCTGGGGCCTGCAGGTCAAGCTGATGGACTTCGTCGAGGCTCATTGGACGGACCCGGACGAGGGCATCTGGGAGGTCCGCGGCGGCCCCAAGCAGTTCACCCACTCCAAGCTGATGGCGTGGGTGGCGGCGGACCGCGCGGTCAAGGCGGTCGAGGAGTTCGGCCTGGCCGGCCCGGTCGACCGCTGGCGGCAGCTGCGTGACGACATCCGGGCGGACATCCTCAAGCACGGGTACGACAAGAAGCGCAAGACCTTCACCCAGTTCTACGGCTCCGAGGAACTGGACGCCTCGCTCCTGATGGTGCCGCTGGTCGGCTTCCTGCCGGCCACCGACGAACGCGTCGCCGGCACGGTCGCCGCCATCGAGGAGCACCTGATGCAGGACGGCTTCGTGCAGCGCTACACGCAGCATCGGGGCACCGACGTGGACGGTCTGCCGCCGGGCGAGGGCGCGTTCCTGGCGTGCACGTTCTGGCTGGCCGACAACTACGCGTTGATGGGCCGGGAGCAGGAGGCGCGGGCGACCTTCGAGCGCCTGCTCTCGTTGCGCAACGACGTCGGCCTGCTCTCCGAGGAGTACGACATCGACGAGCAGCGGCTGGTCGGCAACTTCCCGCAGGCGTTCAGCCACGTGCCACTGATCGACACCGCCCGCACGCTCACCACCGCGCACTCGCACAGCCCGACCGACGTCCGGGCCTCCGAGCTAGCGGAGGACTGAGGACATCGCCCGGAGCAAGGTCGCGTCCTTCGTGTCGCCGGACAGCTCCCAGGCGAAGGCGCCGCCCAGCGCGTTGCTCCGCGCGTACTCCATCTTGATCCTGATCGTCGCGGGTGTGTCGTAGCTCCACCACTGACCGCCGCAGGCGGCGTAGGAGGTGCCGCCGATCGTGCCGGTGGGTGGGCAGCGCGAGCTGAGCACCTCGTAGTCCTCGATGCCGGGCGCGTACCGGCCGGGGGCCTGCCCGGTCGCCGTCGCGCCGGGCGTGGCCGCCGCGACGCCGGTCCAGCCGCGGCCGTAGAAGCCGACGCCGAGCAGAATCTTCCCGGCGGGAACGCCGAGGTCGCGGAGGGTGCGCACGGTGGTCTCGGCGGTGGCGGCCGGGGACGGGATCCCGGGGTACGCGGTCAGCGGCGAATGGGCGGCGGTGGGGCCACGGCCCGGGCCGGTGCCGTAGAAGTCGTACGTCATCGCGCCCAGCCAGTCGGCGTGCCGGGCCGCCGCGGCGTAATCCGCCTTCCGCAGCTTGCCCGCGTCTCCCGGGACGGCGGCGGTGACCAGACCGACCTTTCCGCGCAGTGCCGCGAGCAGGGCGGCCAGCGCGCCCGGACCGCTGGTGTCGCACGTCTCACCGCAGGCGTTCGGATACTCCCAGTCGATGTCGATCCCGTCGAAGACCCCGGCCCACCGCGGATCCCGGATCAGCGCCCGGCAGCTCTCGGCGAACGCCGCCGGGTCCTCGGCCGCCTTCGAGAACCCGGCCGAGCCGGACCAGCCGCCGAACGACCAGAGGATCTTGAGCCGGGGATTGCGCTGCTTGAGTCTGCCCAGCTCGGCGATGTTGCCACCGGCCGGCTTCCCGTAGTCCGCCCAGGGATCGCCCGGCGCGCACCGGCCGTCGTCGACCTTGCCGAAGGCGTACAGCAGGTGGGTCAGCTGATCGGCGGCCACGTCGGCGACCTGGAAGTCCCGGGCGTACGTACCCCAGCTCGGGTAGTAACCGACGACCTTGAGCTCGGCCGGCGCGGGCGGCGGTGGCGCCGCGGAGCAGCCGGCGAGCAGGAGGAGGACGGCGAGAAGGAGACGCACCGGGGCGAAGCTACCCGGCTGGTCGAGCACCGGGGTCCGCCGTTCCCCCGATCGAGTGTGCGATCGTTTTCCGGTGACCGTACGTACCGGACCGACCTGGCGAGGAGATCTGCGGGCGCTGTTCGGCCGGCGCCGGATCCTCGGCCGGATGCGGGCGGTGCTGCGCAGCGCTCTGGTCACCTTCGTCGTGCTCACCCTCACGCTGTGGCTGATGCCCGGCGTGGCCAGCGCGGATGTGCTCGACACGCTCAACCTGGTCATCCTGGTGGCCGTCGTCGGGGCGGTGCTGCGCCCGCTGCTGCTGGTCGGCATCACCGCGCTGGGCGGTTGGGGCGCCATGCTCTTCGGCGTGGTCGCCCAGGTGGCGATCATCGTGGTGGCCTTCGAGCTGGACCCGGGTGACCACGTCAGCGGGCTGCCGTCGGTGGTGGTGGCGGCGATCCTGGCCGTCGTGTTCGCGGCGATCCTGGACTGGATGGCGGACAGCGGCTCCGACGACACGTTCGTCAAGGAGGCGCGGCGGCTGATGCGGGGCGTACGCCGCCGGCAGTCCGGAGGCCTCCTCACCTTTCGCCGGCCGCGCCCCGGCACCGAGCCCGGCATGCTGATCGTGCAGCTCGACGGGGTGGCCGAGCCGGTGCTGCGCTGGGCGGTCCGGGCGGGGAACCTGCCGACCATCGGGCACTGGCTGCGCTCCGGGAGCCACACCATGCGCGGCTGGCACACCGGCGTGCCGTCGACCACCCCGGCGTCGCAGGCCGGCATCCTGCACGGCGCGTCCGGCCGGATCCCGGCCTTCCGCTGGTACGAGAAGGACACCGGACGACTGATGGTCACCAACCGGGCCAAGGACGCGGCGGCCATCGAGCCCGACCTCAGCGACGGCCGCGGGCTGCTCGCCGACGGCGGGGTGAGCATCGGCAACATCTTCAGCGGCGACGCGGCACTCTGCCTGCTCACGATGAGCCACGCGGTCGTCCCGGGCCGCTCGGCGCGGGGCTGGGCGGCGTTCATGGCATCGCCGTACGGGTTCACCCGCGCGCTCGTACTCGGCGTCGGCGAGGTCATCGCCGAGCTGCACCAGGCCCGCCTGCAGCGGCGGCGCAACCTGGTCCCGCGGGTCAGCCGGTCCGGCGCCTACCTCGCGCTGCGCCCGGCGTCGATGCTGCTGCGCGATGTGAACGTGTCGCTGGTCGCCGAGCAGATGGCCCGCGGCGTCCCGGTGATCTATTGCGACCTGGTCGACTACGACGAGGTGGCGCACCACGCGGGGCCGGCCCGGCCGGAGTCGATGCGCCAGCTGGAGAGCCTGGACCGGATGCTCGGGGTGCTCGAGCGGCTCGCGCCCGAGGCGGCCCGGCACTACCACCTCGTGGTGCTCTCCGACCACGGGCAGAGCCAGGGCGCCACGTTCCGCCAGCGGTGGGGCGAGACGCTCGACGAGGTGGTCGACCGGTTCACCGCGTCGGACGACGTGGCCGCCCCGACGGCGCCGGCCGAAGAGGAGGCGACCGCCGAGCCGGAGTTCCCGGTGCCGCCGGTCGCGCCGGTGCTCGTGGTGTCCTCCGGCAACCTGGCGCTGATCTACCTGACCCGGTGGCGGCACCGGCTCGGGCGCGCCGAGATCAACAAGGCCTACCCGCGGCTGATCTCCGGCCTGGCCGCTCATCCGGGCGTCGGGCTCGTGGTGGTGCAGGACGAGGACGGCCCGGTGGCGCTCGGCACGGCCGGCAGCCATCGGCTGCGGGACGGCTTCGTCGAGGGTACGGATCCGCTGCTGCCCTACGGGCCGCGGACCGCCGCCGATCTGCTGCGCCACCAGGAGATGGCGCACGTCGGTGACCTGGTGCTGGTCAGCACGGTGGACCCCAACACACACGAGGTCGCGGCGTTCGAGGAGCTGGTCGGCTCGCACGGTGGGCTCGGCGGCTGGCAAACCGAAGCGATGCTGGTGCACCCGAGCGACTGGCCGCTGGCGTCCGACGAGCTGGACGGGTCCGACGCGGTGCACCGCCAGCTGGTCGAGTGGCTGGTGATGCTGGGTCTGCGCAAGCAGCCGGCGCTGGAGGCGGGAGAACCGGTCCTTCTCCGCGACCTACAGCGTGCCGACTCCGTTGAAGCGTAGGTGCTGGTATTTGTCGCTCTTGCCGCGTCTCTGCTCCTGCCGGTAGCCCCGGCGCCCGCCCCTCGGGCGGCGATGCTATATTAATGAGTATATCCATTTTTAAATTCGGCTTTAAAAATAATATAAGTATTATAATAAGTCGATGCATT
>NZ_JBFAZH010000036.1:0-17729 GCF_040681735.1 Actinoplanes sp. NPDC051633
GCGCGACGGCGGGCGTCGGCAGGAGCACGCCGGTGTCCTCGCGGATCACCTCGAACGGCTGGTCGGCGTCGAATTTCTCGGCGCCGCGCCAGGTGGAGGCGTAGACCACGATCGAGCCGGGCGGCTGCCGCACCGCGAGATTGTGCACGAACTGCTGGATGCCGCCGGGCCGCGGCGGGAAGTCGTTGGTGATCAGCAGGGTACGAGCCATCAGCGCTCCCCCCGCGCCCACGCCCGGGCCGCCGCCATCCGCTCCACCGTGGACGGGTGGGTGGCGAACAGCACGTGTTCCCAGGCCGGCGGGTCGGGCTCGGAGAGGTTCACCGTGCCCAGCCGGCGCTGCATCGACTCGAAGGTGGCCGGATCGGACGTCAACGCCAGCGCGTGCGCGTCGGCCCGCGCCTCGATCCGCCGCGTGACGAACGCCTGCGCCGGCGTCGCCACCAGGCCGGCCACCGCCGCGAGGGCGATGAGCAGGCCCAGCGCCCTCGGCTCGGCGATCGACTCGACCCCGGCGACGCGCAGCAGCCACCCCCAGAAGCCCAGAAGGTAGAGCGCCACCACCCCGGCCGCCGTGCCGAGCGCCCCGATGAGCGTGCCGGTCAGCACGTCGTTGTCCTTGGCGTGGCCCAGCTCGTGCGCGGTCACGGACACCACCTCGGCCGGGGTGGCCTCGGTCAGCATCGTGTCGTAGACGACGATCCGCCGGGTCGGCCCGAAGCCGGACACGTATGCGTTCACCGCCTTGGTGCGCCGGGACGCGTCGGCGACCAGCACGTCGCGGACCGGCACGCCGTCGCGCTCGGCCAGGGCGAGCAGCTCGGTGCGCAGCGGCCCCGCGGCCATCGGCGAGAACTTGTTGAACACCGGCTCGACCAGCACCGGCAGCACGAAGGACAGCAGCACGACCAGCAGCGCCGCTCCGGCCGCACCCCAGGCCCACCACCAGCGCGGCGCCAGCCGGACGACGGCGAAGAAGCCGAGCAGCGCCACGCCGCCGATCACCGCGCCCACCGCGAAGGACTTGAGCACGTCGACCGCCCACGCATCCCAGGTCTGCGTGGAGATGTCGTAGCGGACCAGGATCGTGTGCCGCCAGGCGGCGAACGGCAGCGTCACCAGCTCGGCGACCAGCAGCACCAGCAGGCCGCCGAGCAGCGCGCGGGCCACCCAGTGGCCGCCGAACGGCCGCCCGGCCAAGGTCACCAGGGCGGCGCCGAGCGGGGTGAGGCCGAGCACCAGAGCCAACGCCAGGCCCACGGCCATCGAGCCGTAGGACCCCGGCCGCAACGCCGAGTGGAACTCGCGGGCCCGGGAGACCTTGTCGGACGGCAGCTCGCCGAGCGCGGCGAGCTGATCGGGCCGCGGCGCCGGTGGGCGATGCCACGGAATCAACACGGCGGCCAGCACAGCGGTGGCGACCACGAGCACCACGAAGGTGCACAGGGCCCAGGCTCGTGGCGTCACCGGGACATCTTAGAGAGCACCCTCACGCCACGTGACGGCGGAACGGGACCACGACCGGCGGGGCCGGCGTCTCCAGCAACTCCACGTCGAAGCCGGCCAGCTCGAACACCTCGATCGCACGCATCTCGCTCGGGGTCAGGTCGACGATCTCGTCGGGCGTCTCGGACAGCGCTTTGACCAGGCAACCGTCGCACTCATCGGCTTGCCCGGCCCGCGCCTGGCAGCCCCCGCAGTCGATGATCATGACTTCCTCCTCCGTGACGGCGATCGTCACTGCCCATCACGCTACGGAGGGGGTACGACAAAAATTTCTAGCCGCGGCTCAGCCTGCGGATGAGCGAGTCGGCGCCCATCGGGTACGCCCCGTGACGCCGCACGCCGTCGGCCACCTCGCGGTCGGACGACACCACCACCAGCGGGCGCCCGGCCGGCTCGGCCCGCACCAGCTGCCGGATCAGCTCGTCGGCGGTGTCGCCCTTGCGGGAGAAGAGCACCCGCACGTTGCGCGGCGCGGGCGGCAGCCCGTGCACCCGCTCGGCGCCGTCGAAGACCACGGTCACCTCGTCGCCGGTCTGCGCCGCGATGCCGCCCAGCCCGGTGATCAGGCGCTTGCGCTGCTGCTCGAGCGACATCTCGGCGAAGCCGCGCTTGGTGACGTTGTAGCCGTCCACGATCAGGTGCGCGCGTGGCAGGGCGAGCAGCTGGTCGAGGCGGCCGGGGTCGTCGGTATCCTGCGCCCGGGCACGGGACCGCTCGGGTACCCCCGGCCGCTCGGCCGCCTGGTCGGCCACGTAGTCGGCGGGCAGCTTGTCGGTCGGCGACAGGCCGAGCTCACGACGCAGCCCGGAGGCGGCCTGGCCGATCGTCTCGAGCAGCAGCCAGAGCCGCGCGTCGTCGGCCGCGCGGGCCTCCTTGGCGGCCTGCTTGCCGGTGGCGGCCGCGGCCTCCGCCTCGGCCAGGCGTGCGCGCAGGCGGCGTACCTCGGCCTCGTGGTCGGTCGCCGCCCGGGCGGCCCGGCCCTTCTCGGTGGCGAGCAGGTCGCTCGCCCTTTTCTGCGCCGCCAGCGCCTCGCGGAGCGCCTTGCCGGTGACCCGGGACTCCTCACGGATCTGGCCCAGCTCCTCGCGGACCCGGGCCAGCTCGTCGCGCAGCTTGTCGGCCTCGACCCGGGCCACCGCGCGGTCGTGCTCGGCGCGGGCGGCCCGCTGCTCGGCGTCGCGCACCTGGCCGGCGATCGCGGCGCTGTCCACGTCGGCGCGCACCGCCTGACCGGCCTCGGCCAGCAGCTCACGCCAGCCGTCCGGTCTGGCGAGGTAGGCGATCGCCGCGACCTCCACCGGGTCCGCGGCGGCCGGGGCCATGCCCGCCGCGACGGCCTCGCCCAGATCGCCGGTGTCGGTCACCACCCGGGTGCCGATGCGCTGGCGGAAGAGCGGGTCGGCGGCGAGCTGCGCGGCGATGGCCTGGCCGCCCAGGCGAGCGCGACGATTGGGGGCGAACCGGGCGACTCGCCGCAGCGCCACCGGCATCTCGTCCAGCGGGAGCCCCGGGAGGGTGGCCGCGGCGAGCGTGGTCACCCGCTGCCGGACCGGCTCCGGGAGGGTCGGCTCCGGGGCGGCACCATCCGCGTGACCAGCGTCATCGCCCGCCTCCTCAGGGAGGCGGTCGGAAACCGAGTCGGACGCGGACATGAACTCATTGTCCCACCCACCGGACGGTTACCGCCGGACTCGCGAAGTGATCTTTTAAGCCCGCCTGCCGGGAATTGTCGTACCCCCGTTCTAATGTCCCCGCCGTGGCACAACCCGCATACGTGCAAGGCACCCTCGACACGCTCCTCAGTGCCGACGGGTCGGTCGACCCCGCGGCCCTGTCGCTGCGTGACACCACGTTCACGGTGCTCGACCTGGAGACGACGGGCGGCGCGCCGGACGGCGGCGGGATCACCGAGATCGGCGCGGTCAAGGTGCGCGCCGGCGAGGAGCTCGGTGTCTTCGCGACGCTGGTCAACCCGGGTGAGCGGCTGCCGCCGTTCATCACGGTGCTGACCGGCATCACCGAGGCGATGCTGGCCCCGGCGCCGCCGATCGAGGAGGTGCTGCCCAGCCTGCTGGAGTTCGTGCGCGGGTCGGTGCTGGTGGCGCACAACGCGCCGTATGACGTGGGGTTTCTCAAGGCGGCCTGCGCCCGGCACGGCTACGCGTGGCCGCAGCTGCGGGTGCTCGACACCGCGGCGGTGGCCCGGCGGGCGCTGACCCGCGACGAGGTGCCCAACCGCAAGCTCGCCACGCTGGCCCGGTTCTTCCACGCCGCGGTCGAGCCGACGCACCGGGCGCTGGACGACGCCAAGGCGACGGTCGACGTGCTGCACGGCCTGATCGAGCGGCTCGGCAGCTATCGGGTGCACACCCTGGGCGACGCGGTCGAGTTCGCCAAGGCGGTCACCCCGGCGCAGCGCCGCCAGCGCCACCTGGCCGACGATCTGCCGCACGCCCCGGGGGTCTACGTGTTCCGGGCGGCGGACGGGCGGGCGCTCTATGTCGGCACGTCGAAAGACATCCGGACCCGGGTGAAGACGTATTTCACGGCGAGCGAGAAAAGGGCGCGGATCTCCGAGATGATCGCCGCCGCCGTGCGCGTCGAGGCGGTGGAGTGCGCTCATTCTCTGGAGGCCGAGGTCCGCGAGTTGCGGCTGATCGCGGCGCATTCGCCGCCCTACAACCGCCGGTCGAAATACCCGGAGCGGGTGGTCTGGCTGAAGCTGACGGCGGAGGCCTACCCGCGCCTGTCGGTGGTGCGCGCGCTGGCCGACGACGAGGCGGCGTATCTCGGCCCGTTCTCGTCGCGGCGCACCGCCGAGCTGGCCGCGGCCGGGGTCTACGACGCCGTGCCACTGCGCCAGTGCACACACAAGCTTTCGACGAGGGTCAAGACGCCGGCCTGCGCGCTGGCCGAGCTGGGCAGATGCCCCGCGCCGTGCGAGCACGAGATCACCCCGGAGGAGTACGCGGCCCGCGCCGCCCTGCCGTTCCGCACGGCGACCTACGGCGACCCGCGGCCCATCGTGGACGCCCTCATGGCCCGCATCGAGCTGCTGTCCTCCCGGCAGCGCTACGAGGAGGCGGCGGTCGTCCGGTCCCGGCTGGTCGCGTTGTTGCGGGCCACCGTGCGGATGCAGCGCCTCGGCGCGCTGACCCGGCTGTCCGAGATGGTGGCGGCGCGCCGCAATCTGAGCGGCGGCTGGGAGATCGTCGTCGTCCGGCACGGCCGGCTGGCCGCCGCGGCCACCTCGCCGCCGCGCGAGCATCCACGCCCGACCCTCGACATGGCCCGCGCGACGGCCGAGACGGTCCTACCCGGACCGGGCCCGGTGCCGGCCGCGTCGGCGGAGGAGACCGAACGGATCCTCGCTTGGCTGGAGAAGCCTGACACCCGATTGGTGGAGACTTCGGGCGACTGGGTGTCACCGGCTCGTGGCGCCGCGCGTTTCACGGCCCTGCTCAACAGGGCTGAGGCCGCAGTTGGGGGGCGAGACTCGCCCGTTCGCTCATCGGTAACTGACCGTTCGGACGACGGTCGCTCGCTTAGGCTGTAGGGCAACGCGGAGTTACCGGTGAGTCGGGCCGGCTTCTCCCGCGGAGGCTCGGTGGACAAACCGGACGCCGAGCACGGGCGAGTGAGGGTTGAGGAGGGGTCCGGGTGGACGTCGACGCCGGCCACGGCGCCGCACTCGGTCGCGCCCTCAATGCAGCACCCCGCGAGATAACGCTCTCCCAGCGACTCCGTTCGTTCCTCAGCTTTCAGGGCAACGACGACGATCCGGTCACCAAGCTGACCCGGACGCATCGGGCGATCCACCCGTCGGCCGACGCCAACGTGCTGCGGCGCAGTTTCAACATCGCGGAGAACATGCACCGCGGGCAGATGCGCAAGAGCGGCGAGCCGTACATCACGCATCCGCTGGCGGTCGCGCAGATCTGCGCCGAGCTGGGCATGGACACCACCACGCTGGTCGCGGCGCTGCTGCACGACACGGTGGAGGACACCAGCTACACCCTCGAGGCGTTGCACGGCGACTTCGGGCCCGAGGTGGCCCACCTGGTCGACGGTGTGACGAAATTCGACAAGGCGTTCTACGGCAAGGTCGCCGAGGCCGAGACGATCCGCAAGATGATCGTGGCCGCCGGCAAGGACGTGCGGGTGCTGGTGATCAAGCTGGCCGACCGCCTGCACAACATGCGTACCCTCGACGCCCGCTCGCCCGCCTCGCGTGCCCGCATCGCCACCGCGACCCTCGACGTGCTCGTGCCGCTCTGCGACCGGCTCGGCATCCAGGCCCTCAAGCGCGACCTCGACGACGTCGTGCTCTACCACCTGGAGCCGGAGGCGTTCGCGCGCATCGACGAGCACGTCCGCAACCGCGCGGGCTGGGAGGAATACCTCCTGGACGTGATCAACAAGGCGCGCGGCTCGCTGCGGGCCAACCGGGTCAGCGCCGACGTGCACTGGCGGCCGCGGCACTACTACTCGATCTGGAAGGACACGGTGGCCGGCGGGCACGCCGTGCCGCTCGACCTGCCACGCATCGCGATCGTGGTGGACGGGCCGGACACCGACTGTTACGCCGCGCTGGGTGCGGTCCACGGCCAGTGGCGGCCGGTGGCGGGTCGGTTCAAGGACTTCATCGCGTCGCCCAAGAACAACCTCTACCGCTCGCTGCACACGACGGTCGTCGGGCCGGAGGGCAAGCTGGTCGAGGTGCTCATCCGCACCCAGTCGATGCACCGCTGCGCGGAGTACGGCGTGGCCGCGCCCTACCGCTACCCCAAGTCGGCGATCGGCGGCGATTTCGCACCCGCCACCGACCAGCTGACCTGGCTCAAGCGGGTGCTCGACTGGGAGCAGGACACCACCGACCCGGCACAGTTCCTGGCGTCGCTGCGCTGCGATCTCTCCGAGGGGCAGATCCAGGTCTTCGCGCACGGCACCACGGTCGAGCTGCCGGCCGGGTCGACGCCGGTCGACTGCGCGTACGAGCTCAGTCCCGACAAGGGTGAGAACTGCCTCGCCGCGACCATCAACGGACGTCTCGCCCCACTGAGCTCGCAGCTGCACGACGGTGACGTCGTCGAGATCTTCACCGAGACCGACGGCCACGTCGAGGTGGAGCCGAGCGCGCCACGCGGCCCGCGCAAGGAGTGGCTCGGGTTCGTGAAGTCGAGCCAGGCGCAGATGCAGATCAAGCAGTACTTCGCCGAGGAGAACGAGCCCGGCATCAGCATCGCGGACAAGATGCGGCTGGGCCGGGCCACCATCGGGCTCACCCTGCGCAAGCACGACCGGGGGCTGGCCAGCGAGGTCCCGCTGCGCCGGCTGGCCGACGACCTGGGCTACCCCGACCTCGAGACGATGCTGGTGGCCGTCTTCGAGCGCACCCTCGACCCCGATGTCGTGGTCGAGCAGCTGATCACGCTCGTCGACCACCCCGACTGAGCGGTGCGCATCCGCCCGATAGCCTGGCGTTCGTGAAGATCCCCCGGCGGCTGCGCGGCTACGCCTATCAGACGTTCTACCGGCTCCCGGGCAAGGTCCGCCGTCGGATCGTGCGGCTCATCGTGCCGAAATACCTGGTCGGCGCGGTCAACGTGATCACCGACGCGGATGCCACTCCACCCGGACGCATCCTGTTGCTGCGCCAGCCGCCCGGTCGCGCCTGGGGCCTGCCCGCCGGGCTGCTCAAGCACCATGAGCCACCGGCCGTGGGTGCGGCGCGAGAGCTCTTCGAGGAGTCCGGCCTGCGCCTCGACCCCGCCGCGCTCCGGCCGGGCAACCCCAATGCGATCGTTCACCCGGCGGGGTGGATCGACACGGTCTTCTTCGGTACGGCCCCGGCGGCGTCGACGTTCACGGTGGACGGCGGCGAGGTCCTGGAGGCGCGCTGGTTCCCGCTCGACGACCTGCCGCCGCTGACTCCCAACACGGAGCTGCTGCTCGGCGTCTACGACATGGGCCCGGCGGCCGGCCGCGACCCGGCCGACTACCCGGACGTCGACTGGTGAACTTCTGCGCGGTGATCCTGGCCGCGGGCGAGGGCCGGCGGCTGCGCCCGCTGACGTCGCTGGTCCCGAAGGCGCTGTGCCCGGTCGGCAACGTGCCGCTGCTCGACCACGCGCTCGCCCGGGTGGCGGGCCTGCCCGTGGCCGTCAACGCGTCCTATCTGGCCGGCCAGGTGGTCACGCACGTCGGCGACCGCGCGCATCTGTCGGTGGAGCCGGACGGGCCGCTGGGCACCTCCGGCGGCATCGTTCGCCTGCGCGAATGGATCGACGGCCGCGGCGTGCTGGTCGGCAACGCCGACGCGTACCTGTCGGACCCGTCGCGAGCGCCGGGCAAGGACATCGAGGCGCTCCTGGACGGCTGGTCGGGCGAGACGGTCCGGCTGCTGGCGCAGCCGCTTCAGCCCGGCGAGGAGGGCGGTTTCAGCGGCCACCGCTTCGCGGGTTTCTCACTGCTGCCATGGCGACGGGTACGCGACCTCGTCGCGTCCCCGGCCGGCCTGGTCAGCGACGTGTGGCGCCCGGCCGAGGCGGACGGCGAGCTGGAACTCATCAGGTACGAGGGCACCTACATAGACACCGGCACCCCGGCCGACTACCTGAGGGCCAACCTGCACGCCGCCGCGGGCCGGAACCTGATCGCCGCCTCCGCCGAGGTCACCGGCGACTGCACGGCCTCGGTGGTGGGTCCATCGGCGACTGTGGCCGGCCGGGTGACCCGCTGCGTGGTCTGGCCCGGCGCCGAGGTGACCGCCGGCGAGTCCCTGACGGACGCCATCCGGGCCGGCCGCTCCCTAACGGTCGCCGGCTAAACGTTCCCCACGCAGAGCCGCCACGGATCGGGCCCCGGCCACCAGGACCCGGGCCACTGGGCTCAACCACCGGGCCCGGCCACCGGGCCCGGCCACCGGGCCCGGCCAACTGGCCCCTGGTCGCTGGGCCGGCCGTCGAGCGTTGACCTGCCCGGCGGCCGGCGGCTGATCATCGTGAGCAGCGGCAGGCGCCCGTTTCCTGGATCGGGCCGCTGCACGACGAGCAAACCCCCACCAGGGCCAGTCCCCTGACCCCCGAGGATTTCGCGGAGCCCGCGGATCCGGTCCGTCCCCGGGCGTTGCGCCGTTCGACGGCGGAGGCGTCCATCGGGAGGCCGATGAAGTTGAAGCGCTGACTGTTGACCGGCTCACGGGGCACCGGGGCCGCCCAGTTGGCCCGGTTGGTGAGGGGAGGCCGGGGCTCTGCCGGCAGCTTGGGGCGTCCCTGGGTGCGGGGCGCCGGGGTGGCCATCGCTTCTTCGACGTCGACCAGCCGCAGCTTGGCGAAGGATCCGCCTCTCATCACGAGCACCTCGTGAAGTGCCTCGGCGCTTCGGCGAGGGTCACGAGCCAATTCGTCGTGCACGGCCCACACGATGTCGCGCCACCTCGGCGGCGGCATGTGCGCCAGACGTCGAGCGGCGTCGTTCTGCTTGTGCTTGCCCTTGGCGACGTCTCGGGACGAACGCGGCCGCGCCGGCCGTCGAGGCGCCCGCTGGTTGCCCCCCGCGGCTCGACCACCCGGCCGACCAGGCGAAACCACCGGCTGGCCAGACGAAGCCATTGGCGCAACGCTGTCGCCCAGCGCCGCCACAGACCCGTCGCCGTCGCCCGGCAGTGCTGCTCCACCGACCGGCGCCGCGCGGTCCAGCCAGCTGTCGACGCTCCGATCAGGCCGGTCGTCATCGAACCCGTCCACACCCGGAGCGTCCCAGCCGGAACCCTCGCTGTTGCTGTACCAGTCCTTGATCGACATACGAACCGCCCCCGATTCATGACGGCCCCGCGCCGCCTCTGTTGATCGTGGACCTGATGGCCGCCAAGATCACGCCACAAGGCGACAAAGTGGACATCCGTCGCCTTGATCAAACCAATCGTCCCCACAGCGCAGAGCGTCGGTCCGGCGTGTCGCCGTCGCAGGCACCACGGAGCTCGGCCCGCCACAGCAAAGCAAGCGCCGCGCAGCACCCCGCGCCGCACAAGCGCCGTGGGTGGCCGGGGTGGCCGTGGGTGGCCGGGGTGGCCGTGGGTGGCCGGGGTGGCCGGGGTGGCCGGGGTGGCCGGGGTGGCCGGGGTGGCCGGGGGTCGCCGCGTGTGGCCGCGGTGGCCGCGGGTTGCCCTGGGTTGGCGCGCAGCGCGGGAGCTCAGCCACGCACGCAGAATGAAGGGAGCGCAGCGACCGGCCTCGGTGGGACTGCGGTCGGCACCACCCACCCAGCTGCGACATCAAGAAGTTGATCTTCGAGGTAGTGGATAGCATGAGCCGGTGAATACTGCGATCGTGCACATCGACTGTGCCACCGATTCGATTCCCGAGGTGGCCGAGGCTCTCGCTTCCCAGGACGGGGTCAGCGAGGTCTACTCCGTCGCCGGCAACGCCGACCTGATCGCCATCGTGCGGGTGCCGCACTTCGACGACATCGCCGAGGTGATCGCCGGACGGATCTCCAAGACGCCCGGCGTGGTGAACACCGAGACCTATGTGGCGTTCCGGGCCTATTCGCGGCACGACCTCGAGGACGCCTTCGCCATCGGGCTACCCGACGCCGACTGACAACGCCGACCGACGACGCCGACCGACGACGCCGACCGTCTGAAGACGCCGACCGCGCCGCTCGGCGACAGCCGCGTCGAACGCGACCACGCCCGGCGAAACAGGCACCCCTGCGCGGGAGCCCGCGGAACCCGCCGCACGGGCGGCACACGCCACGGGCGGCACACGGCACGAGCGGCACACGCCACGAGCGGCACAGCCACGAGCGGCACAGCCACGAGCGGCAAACGGCGCTGAACGCGGAAAAGGGCCCGCCGAAGCGGGCCCTTCTCGCGGCGTTCTCAGCGGCCGGAGGTGATCTCCTCGCGCTTCTCCCCTGCCGGCACCGACGGGACGGCCGGCGAGACCGGCGCCTCCGACGGCCTCTCGACCGGGAAGAAGAAGCCCTTGACCGCGGGCGCCAGCGCACCGAGCCGGTTCATCTTCTTGGGGACCACCCAGCCCGCGTAGTCGAGCGGCAGCGGGTGGCCGTGGTCGTCGACCGGCGAGAGCGGCTGGTGCACCTCGACGAAGCGGCCGTCCGGCAGCCTCTTGATGATGCCCGTCTCCACGCCGTGGGCCAGCACCTCGCGGTCGTGCTGCTGCAGGCCCAGGCAGACGCGCACCGAGATCCAGTAGGCCAGCGGCGGGAGGATCACCAGGCCGATGCGGCCCGCCCAGGTCATCGCGTTCAGGCTGATGTGGAACTTGTCGGCGATGACGTCGTTGCCGCCGGACAGGGTCGCCACGATGAAGAACGTGAACGCCATGGCGCCGACGCCGACCCGCTCGGGCGCGTCACGGGGACGCTGGAGCAGGTGATGCGAACGGTGGTCCTTGAGGCGCCGGGCCTCGATGAACGGATAGAACATCGGGACCGTGGTCAGCGCGCCCAGGCCGACGATCGCCGGCCAGAACAGCGGCGGGATCGAATACCCGTCACCGAACGGCAGCGTGATCTGCCAGGCCGGCATCAGGCGCACCAGGCCATCCATGAACATCACGTACCAGTCAGGCTGCGACGCCGACGACACCTCGGACGCCCGGTACGGTCCGAACAGCCAGATCGGGTTGATCTGGAACAGCCCGGCCATCAGGGCGACCACCCCGAAGACCGTCATGAAGAAGCCGCCCTGCTTGAGCGCGTACCTCGGGAACATGCGCTCGCCGACCACGTTGTTGTTCGTCCGCATCGGGCCGGGCCACTGGGTGTGCTTCTGCTTGAAGACCAGGCCCAGGTGAACGGTGATCAGGGCGAGCAGACCGCCCGGAATGAGCAGCACGTGCAGGATGTAGAAGCGGCCCATGATCAGGTGGCCGGGGAATTCGCCGCCGAAGACCGACGCGGAGGCCCAGGTGCCGATGACCGGGATCGACAGCATGATCGCCGAGGCGATGCGCAGGCCGGTGCCGGACAGGCCGTCGTCCGGGAGCGAATACCCGGTGAAGCCGGCCAGGAAGCCGAGCAGGAACAGCGCCACGCCGATCGCCCAGTTGGCCTCGCGCGGCTTGCGGAACGCGCCGGTGAAGAAGGTGCGCGCCATGTGCACGATGATTGCCGCCATGAACAGCAGCGCCGCCCAGTGGTGCATCTGACGCATGAACAGGCCGCCGCGAACCTCGAACGAGAGAGTCAGCGACGACTCGTACGCCGCGGACATCTCCGTGCCGCGCAGCGCCGGGTAGGCCCCCTGGTACGCGACCTCCTTCATCGAGGGGTCGTAGAAGAGGGTCAGGAACACACCGGTGAGCAGCAGAATGATGAACGAGAACAGGGCGATCTCGCCCAAAAGGAACGACCAGTGGTCAGGGAAGACCTTGTTCAGTAGCCCGCGCAGCGGCGTCGCCGCCTGGAACCGGTCGTCGACGCCCTTGCCGACATTGGCCGGAACCTGCGATACATCAAATTTCCGGCGCTTCATGGCCGCTCCCAGAAGTCAGGTCCGACGGTCTCCCGGTAGTCCGACGTTGCCACAAAGAAGCCCTCGGCGTCCACCGTAATCGGAAGCGCGGGGAGTCGGCGGCTGGCCGGACCGAAGATCGGACGGGCGTTGTCGGTGATCAGGAACTGCGACTGGTGGCACGGGCAGAGCAACCGGTTGGTCTGCTGCTCGTACAGGCTGGCCGGGCAGCCGGCATGAGTGCAGATCTTGGAGTACGCCACGTAGTTGCCGTACATGACGCCCTTGTTGCGACGGTCGTTCTCGGTGGCCTGGCGGGTCGCGTCGGCGTCGCCCGCACGCAGGTGGATGAGCAGCGTGGGCGAGTCGGCGTACTCGTTGGTGGCCCCGCCCGGGATGCCCGGGAACACCGTGATCTGGCCGCCGACGCTGACGTCCTCCGGCCGGACCGGCGTGCCGTCGGACCGGGTGAGCCGGACCGGCTTGCCGCCGTTCGCCACCGGGTCGAACCCGGTGCGGAACATCATCGGCTCGTCGTCCTTGTGCGGGTTCTCGATCAGCCCGCCGATCAGCGGCGCCGCGGCGACCAGGCCGAGCGGCGCCAGGCCGAGCGCGATCGCGCCCTTGAGCAGCGGCCGGCGCTGAACGCCCAGCTCCTCGCCCATGTAGACGATGGTCTGGCCGGCGATCAACCGGTCGTCATCGCTGGACGGGCTGTTGTGCCGGTCCTGGATCGAGACCTCGTGCGGCAGCAGCTTCTTGGCCCAGGCCAGGATGGCGAAGCCGAGCGCCAGCAGCGACACGGCCAGCGAGATGCCGAGCACCGCCGTGTAGTAGTCGTTCAGCGAGTGGCCGAGCTCGAACTCCCAGGGCCACCAGATGTAGGCCACCAGAAAGACCAGCGCGCCCAGGCCGGAGAGCAGGAACAGGGCCGCGATGTTGCGAACGACCCGCTTCTCCGCCTTGGAGTTCGGCGTCGGGAACTGCGACTCGTACACGACGATGTCGATGTCGTCACGGCGCGCGCCCTCGCGGACGATGTCGAACCGCGACAGCCGGGGGTCGTTCACGTCGACCGGCTCGGTGGCCGTCTCGTGCTCGTGGCCGTGCGGCTCCTTCGTAACGGTCATGACTTCCCCGCAATCCACAGCGCCGCGAAGACCAGGATGGTGATGCCCACGACGAAGATCGCCAATCCTTCGGTCACCGGGCCGTACCGTCCCAGGTTGAAGATACCGCCCGGGTCCTTGTCGTCCTGGATCTGGACGGTGATGTAGGTGATCAGCTCGCGCTTCTCCTCGGGCGACAACTCGTTGTCGCCGAACACCGGCATGTTCTGCGGGCCGGTCAGCATCGCCGCGTAGATCTCCTGCTCGGTCGCGTCGTGCAGCGACGGCGCGTACTTGCCGGAGGACAGCGCGCCGCCGCCACCGCCGAAGCCATGGCAGGAGGTGCAGTTGATCCGGAAGAGCTCGCCGCCGGCGGCCAGCGCCTCGGGGTTGCTCTCCAAATTCTCGGTCAGCTCGCCGGCCGGGATCTGCGGGCCGCCACCCAGCTCCTGGATGTACTGGCCGAGCTGCTTGGTCTGTGCCTCGTCGAACTGCGGCGGCTTCTCCTCGGCCTGCGCCTCCTGCCGGGCCATCGGCATGCGGCCGGTGCCGACCTGGAACTCGACGGCGGCCGAGCCGACGCCGACCAGGCTCGGACCGCGGCCCTCGACACCCTGCGCGTCCCGCCCGTGGCAGGTGATACAGGAGTTGTCGAAGAGCGCCTTGCCCTCCTGCGCGGCGGTCGACAGCGTGCGGTCGTCCTCCGCGGACGCAGTCGGCGTGAAGGCGGTGTAGACGCCGCCGGCCAGGGCCAGGGCGGCGAGCATGCGGGTCGCGGCGCCGACTCGGCGGCGCATCCGGCTCGGCGCGGACCGGCGCCGGCCGAACACCCGGAAGCGCCGGCCGGCTGGGGTGTCAGAACTCATGGGCGGTGTCCTCTGGTGTCGAACCTGGGCAACGGACGAGGCGGGCGGACACCATCACTGCAGCCAATAGATCATGGCGAACAGCGCGATCCACACGACGTCCACGAAATGCCAGTAGTACGAGACGACGATCGCCGAGGTGGCCTGCGCCGGCGTGAACCGGCCCATGGTCGTCCTGATCATGTAGACGATGAACGCGATCAGACCGCCGGTCACGTGCAGGCCGTGGAAGCCGGTGGTCAGGTAGAACATCGAGCCGTACCCGTCGACCTGCATCGTGATGCCCTCGTGCGTGACCAGGTTGCGATACTCGTTCGCCTGGCCGAGCACAAAGATCAGGCCCATCACGAAGGTGATCGTGAACCAGCGGCGGAGCCCGAAGACGTCGCCCTTCTCCGCCGCGAACACACCGAGCTGGCAGGTCACCGAGGACAGCACCAGGATCACGGTGAACGTGGTCGCGTACGGGATGTTCAGCACCTCGGTGTGCTTCTCCCACAGGCTGTAGTCAGCCGCCCGGATGGAGAAGTACATCGCGAACAGCGCCGCGAAGAACATGAGCTCGCTGGAGAGCCACACGATGGTTCCCACGCTGACCATGTTGGGTCTGGTGAGCGAGTGGATCTGGCTCTTGTCGATGGCTGAGGCCGCAGTCACGGCCTCATTATTGCCCCGCGATCAGCCGAACGTGTCGCGGGGGGCCTAATCCGTCTTGTGTCGCGACCCGGGATGACGATCTCGCACGGGCAGGGCCTAGCCTCGAATGGTGCAACACGCCGAAATGCCTGCGTGGCAGGCCGCCGCCGGGGATACTGCGCCGCCGCCCTTCACGGTCGCCCAGATCTTCACCCAGTGGAGCCCGGTCAGCCTCGTCGCGCTCTTCCTGGTGGTCGCCGCGGCCGTCTACCTCTACGGCGTGTGGCGGCTGCGGCAGCGCGGGGACGCCTGGCCGCCCGGGCGCACGGTGGCGTTCCTGCTGGGCGGGCTGGGCTCGATCGCGGCGGTGACCGTGACCGGGCTGGAGGCGTACGACACCACGCTGCTATCGGTGCACATGATCCAGCACATGGTGTTGTCGATGGTCGGCCCGATCTTTCTTGCGCTGGGCGCGCCGGTCACGCTTGCTCTGCGTACGCTCCACAAGCAGCCCAGACGGGCGCTGCTCGGGGTGCTGCACAGTCGCGTGGTGCGCGTGGTGACCTTCCCGCTGGTCGCGTTCGGCCTGTTCATCGCGAACCCGTTCGTCCTCTACTTCACCGGGGTCTACCGCGCCACCCTCGAGCACGCCTGGCTGCACGAGCTGGTCCACGTCCACTTCATCCTGACCGGCTGCCTGTTCTTCTGGCCGCTGATCGGGATCGACCCGCTGCCCAACCGCTGGCCCTATCCCGGCCGGGCGCTGCTCATGGTGCTCTCGGTGCCGTTCCACACGGTGCTGGGGCTGACCATCATGCAGAGCACCACGCTGCTCGGCGGCGACTGGTACCCGAGCCTGGGCCTGACCTGGGCCGATCCCAAGGCCGACCAGGTGGTGGCGGGTGGTGTGCTGTGGGCCGGCGGCGAGATCGTCAGCGTGACGATGCTGGGCATCCTGGTGGTGCAGTGGATCCGCCAGTCCGAGCGGGAGGCCCGGCGGATCGACCGCGCGCTGGATCGCGAGGAAGCGCTGGAAAGGGAGAAGGAGAAAGCTCTGGAAAGAGGGAACACCGGACCCGCCGCGCCCTGACCGGTTCGCTACGATCAGCGACTATGGCCGACAAGTACACCGTCCTGCTCTACAGCGATGACGCCGCCGTGCGCGACAAGATCCGGCTGGCCATCGGCCCCCGGCCCGCGGCCGACCTGTCGATCGAGTTCGCCGACGCGTCGACCTGGGAGGAGTGCCGCCGCCTCCTGGACGAGTACGAGATCGACCTGATGATCCTCGACGGCGAGGCGGCACCGGCCGGCGGCATCGGCATCGCCCGCCAGACCAAGGACGAGTACGCCGAACCGCCGCCCACCTGCGTGGTGATCGCCCGGGCCGCCGACCGGTGGCTGGCCGCGTACGCCCAGGTGGACCAGACGCTGGTGTACCCGCTGGACCCGGTCACGACGGGCCAGACGGTGGCCGCGATGCTGCGCGCCCGGCGCAACGGCGCGATCCCGCTGGGCACCATGGGCACGCTCGGCTAGACGATGGCCTCCCCCACCCCCACCTGGCCGAACCTGTTGAGCACCGTCCTCACCGGCGGCGAGCTGGACGCGACCGAAACCGCCTGGGCCATGGGCGAGATCATGGCCGGCAACGCCTCCCCGGTACAGGTCGCCGGGCTGGCCGTCGCGCTGCGCGCCAAGGGTGAGACACCGGCCGAGATCGCCGGCCTGGTCGAGGCCATGCTGGC
Organism: Actinoplanes sp. NPDC051633; assembly: GCF_040681735.1. NCBI lineage: Bacteria > Bacillati > Actinomycetota > Actinomycetes > Micromonosporales > Micromonosporaceae > Actinoplanes > Actinoplanes sp. NPDC051633. Next base: position 16,349 of record NZ_JBFAZH010000036.1, read on the forward strand.
CAACGCCACCCTGGTCAAGCTGCCCGAGGACGTGCGCGCCGACGCCGTGGACGTGGTCGGCACCGGCGGCGACCGGGCGCACACCGTGAACATCTCCACGATGGCCGCGATCATCGTGGCCGCCGCCGGGGTCAAGGTGGTCAAGCACGGCAACCGTGCCGCCTCCTCCGCTTGCGGCACAGCCGACCTGCTGGAGCACTTCGGCATCCCGCTGGACCTGGGTCCGGCCGGTGTGGCCCGCACGGTCGCCGAGGCGGGCATCGGCTTCTGCTTCGCCGCCCGCTACCACCCCGGCATGCGGCATGCCGCGGTTCCCCGGCGAGAGCTGGGCGTCCCGACGTTCTTCAACATGCTCGGCCCGCTGACCAACCCGGCCCGGCCCCGCTCGGCCGCCGTCGGCTGCTTCGACCTGCGGATGGCCCCGGTGATGGCCGAGGTCTTCGCCCGGCGCGGCGACAGCGCGGTGGTGATGCGCGGCGAGGACGGTTTGGACGAGTTCACCACCGCCGCGCCGACCCGGGTGTGGCTGGCCCGCGACGGCAAGGTGGAGGAGTCCGTGCTGGACTCGACCGAGCTGGGTCTGCCCCGCAGCGCCCCGGGCGACCTGCGCGGCGGCGACGCCACCTTCAACGCCGACGCGGCCCGCCGGATGTTCGCCGGCGAGCGGGGGCCGGTCCGCGACGCGGTGCTGGTCAACGCGGCGGTGGCCTTCGCCGCCCACGCGGGGCTGCCGGGGGACCTCAGAGACACGCTGCGGGCCGGGATAGCCCGAGCCGCGGAGACGGTGGACGCCGGCGCCGCCACGGCGCTGCTGGACCGCTGGGTGGCCGCGGCGCAGGCGGCCAAGGCCGCGGAGGCCTGAGCGGCCGAGCAGCGAGTCCGAAGACACGCCGAGCCGCCTACCACGCTCTCAGCACATCTCGTGGCAGCGTCGAGGGGACATCCGGGGAATTCCACCTTCCGACGAAGAGGAGCCACCCGTGCGAGAACGCGAACTGCGCTGTGTCATCTGTGACCGCGACATGATGTTCGAGGTCCCGCCGTGTCCCGACGGCCACGAGGACGAGTGCCCCGAGCTGCTGTGCACGCGCTGCGGCGCCGCCGAGGTGCTGTTCCCGCTGGCCTTGCGCGTCTTCAAGCCCCACACCCCGCGGGGCGGCCGCATAGCCCCCATGCAGCGACGAGCCGCCTAATTCAGTTCAGTTCCGCAGCACCGACGGGACCGCCGAGGCCTTCGGTGCAGCGAGGGGCCGGCCACGGGTCTGACCGCGGCCAAAGTCGCATTTCGCCGCCGGTGTCGTGCGGCCCCGAAATAGGAACGCCCAGCCGCGGGCGGTTTTACGGCGGCACGATACCCGCACAAAGCGGAATTCCCGGGGAG
>NZ_JBFAZH010000037.1:0-17176 GCF_040681735.1 Actinoplanes sp. NPDC051633
GTCGATCTCGTCGGCGCCCGCCTTCACCGCGTCGCGGGTGTCCGCCAGCTTCACCTCCAGCGGCGCCTGCCCCGAGGGGAAGGCGGTCGCCACGCTGGCGAGATGCACGCCCGAGCCGGCCAGCACCGCCGCCGCGTGCGGGACCATCGAGGGGTAGACGCAGATCGCGGCCACCGACGGGCAGCTCGGGTCGGCCGGGTCGGGCCGCAGCGCCTTGGCCGACAGCGCCCGCACCTTGCCCGGCGTGTCCGCGCCCTCGAGCGTGGTCAGGTCGACCATCCGGATGGCCAGGTCGATCGCGGCGGCCTTGCTGGTCGTCTTGATCGACCGGGTGCCGAGCGCGGCGGCCCGAGCCTCGACGCCGACCTTGTCGACGCCGGGCAAACCATGCAGAACGGACCGTAACGTGACGCCCGGGAGCAGGGTGGCAGTCATGAATTCGATTCTACGCGGCCATGTGACAGTTGATCTTGGACGAACGGTAAGTTGACCGCGTGGACGTACTCGTCGTAGATCACCCGCTGGCTCAATCCAGGCTTACCGCGATGCGCGATGCGGAAACCGACAGCGGCGCCTTCCGCGCCGCGTTGCACGAGCTGACCACCATGCTGGTGTACGAGGCCGCCCGCTCCTTCGCGGTCCAGAAGTACCCGATCACCACGCCGGTCGGGCCGGCCGAGGGCACCCGCATGGCCAACCCGCCGCTGATCGTCCCGGTGCTGCGCGCCGGACTGGGCATGGCCGACTCCGCGCTGGCCCTGCTGCCCGAGTCGTCCATGGGTTTCGTCGGCCTGGCCCGCGACGAGGAGACCTTCGAGCCGAGGGCGTACATGGAGTCGCTGCCCGGTGACCTGAGCGGGCTGCCGGTGCTCGTGCTCGACCCGATGCTGGCCACCGGCGGGTCGCTGCTGCACTGCTGCAAGCTGCTGGTCGACCGGGGCTGCACCGAGGTCATCGTCTGTTGTGTGCTGGCCGCGCCCGAGGGGGTCGCCGCCCTGCGTGACTCCGGCCTGCCGCTCCGGCTGATCACCGCGTCCATCGACGAGGGTCTGAACGACAAGAAGTACATCGTCCCGGGCCTGGGTGACGCCGGTGATCGGCAATTCGGCGGCATGCCCAGGTTCTGATCAGTTGAACTCCGGACGAACATACGGATAGCGAGGTCGGGTTCGTCACAGTCCGGGGTGGTGGCCGATTGGACTTCGCCCCGCATCCTCGACACTATGACCCGGCGAATGAGACCGACCGCTTAGTAGGAGGACGCCCATGACGGGCCCCCACGACCCCATCCCGCCGGCCCGTCCCGTGATCGGCGAGGCCGAGATCGAGGCCGCCGTCCGCGTGCTGCGCAGCGGCATGGTTGTGCAGGGACCGGAGGTGGCGGCCTTCGAGCAGGAGTTCAGCGCGGTCGTCGGCGACCGGCACTGCGTCGCGGTCAACTCGGGCACCTCCGCCCTGCACATGTCCCTGCTGGCGCTCGGCTTCGGCCCGGGCGACGAGGTCATCGTGCCGTCGTTCTCGTTCGCCGCCACGGCGAACGCGGTCCGGCTGGTCGGCGCGACCCCGGTCTTCGCGGACATCGAGCCGGGCTCGTTCAACCTGGACCCGGATGCGGTCGCCGCGGCCATCACGCCGCGCACCGTCGCGATCATGCCGGTGCACCTGTACGGCCACCCGGCCGCGATGGACAAGCTCGTCCCGCTGGCCGAGCGTCACGGCCTGGCCATCGTCGAGGACGCCGCGCAGGCCCACGCCGCCGCGCTGAACGGCACCCCGGTGGGCGCGTTCGGCGTCGCCGCCTGCTTCAGCTTCTACCCGACCAAGAACATGCACTCGCTCGAGGGCGGCATGATCACCACGCCCGACGCGGAGCTGGCCCGTCACCTGCGGCTGCTGCGCAACCAGGGCATGGAGGCGCGCTACCAGAACGAGATCGTGGGCGCGAACATGCGGCTCACCGACGTGGCCGCGGCGATCGGCCGGGTGCAGCTCGGGCAGCTCGAGGGCTGGACGGAGAAGCGCCGGGCGAACGCGGCGTTCCTGGACGCGAACCTCTCCGGCGTGACCGTCCCGCCGGTGGCCGAGGGTGCGCGGCACGTCTACCACCAGTACACGATTCGGGTGCGGGGCGACCGGGACGCGTTCCAGGCCGGCCTCAAGGAGCTCGGCATCGGCAACGCGGTCTACTACCCGACGCCGATCCACAAGCTGAAGCCGTTCCTTGATAAGGACGGCAACGTCGGCGACTGGAAGCTGCCGGAGACCGACCGGGCCGCGGCCGAGGTGGTCTCGCTGCCGGTCTTCCCGAGCCTCACGAGTGAGCAGCTCGACCGCATCGTCGAGGGCGTGAACACCGTGGCGGCGAAGTCATGAGCGCGACGCTGCGCGCCGGCCTGATCGGCCTGGGCGCGATGGGCCGCAACCACGCCCGCGTCCTCAACTCGCTGGACGGCGTGGACCTGGTCGCGATCATGGACCCGGCGCCGAACGCGGCCGGGCCGCAGGGCGTGCCGGTGGTTCCCGACCTGGACCAGCTGCTGGCCAAGCGGCTGGACTACGCCGTCGTGGCCTGCCCGACCGCGCTGCACGAGGAGGTCGGCCTACGGCTCGCCGCGGCCGGCGTGCACGCCCTGATCGAGAAGCCGCTGGCGCCGTCGGTGCAGGCCGCCGCCAAGCTGGCCGACGCCTTCGAGCAGGCGGGCCTGGTCGGGGCCGTCGGTCACATCGAGCGCTACAACCCGTCGCTGCAGAGCCTGCGCTCCCGGCTTGAGGCCGGCGAGCTGGGCGACATGTACCAGGTGGTCACCCGGCGGCAGGGCCCGTTCCCGGGCCGGATCGCCGACGTCGGCGTGGTGATGGACCTGGCCACGCACGACATCGACCTCACCGCGTGGGTCACCGGGCGCGACTACGTCAACGTGGCCGCGCGGACCGTCTCGCGCAGTGGCCGCCCGCACGAGGACATGGTGTCCGCGGTCGCCGCGCTGACCGACGGCCTGGTCGCCAACCACCTGGTGAACTGGCTCAGCCCGTTCAAGGAGCGGTCGACCGTGATCACCGGCGAGCGGGGCAGCTTCATCGCCGACACGCTGACCGCCGACCTCACGTTCTACGCCAACGCCGCGATGAGCACCGAGTGGGAGGCGCTGCGTGCCTTCCGCGGGGTCGCCGAGGGCGACATGATCCGGTATGCGATCCCGAAGCGGGAGCCGCTGCTGGTCGAGCACGAGCGCTTCCGGGACGCGGTCGAGGGCAAGGAAAGCGACATCGTGACCATGCGTCAGGGCATGCGTACGGTCGAGGTGGCCGAGGCCGTGCTGCGGTCCGCCAAGGACGGTTCCGCGGTCGAGGTCAACGGCCACAGATGAGCCCTCCGGCACGGGCGCCGCGGTTGCTCGTCGTCGTCGCCAACGGCATCACCGGGGACTCCCGGGTGCAGAAGACGGCGATCGCCGCGGTCCGGGCCGGCTGGGACGTCACGCTGCTCGGCACCGGCGGCCGGTCCGGCCGCCGGATCGAGTCGGTCATGGGCGGGGTGCGGGTCATCCGGCTGCCGATGGTCTGGGAGTACGCGAAACGCAGCAAGGGCCACCGCGTCCGGCGGATCGTCACGCAGACCGGCATCCGCAACCGTGAGGGCCTGGAGGGCGTCCGGGCCGCGCACAACGCTTGGCTGCGCCGCACCACGGCGCGGATCGGCCTGATCGGCGGTCCGATGGGCCGCGTCCTCGGCTCGGTGGTTCGCGTCCGGCAGCAGTTCCACTCCCTGCGGGTCCGCGCGTTCGGCTGGGAGGAGTTCCACGGCCACCGGCGGCCGACCGGCAACTGGCGGGTCGACCATCCGCAGCTGGTCGACCTCGACCTCGTCTTCGGGCCGGTGATCGAGGAGCTCGAGCCCGATCTGATCCACGCCAACGACGTCACGATGATCCACGCCGCCGCGCTGAGCGTGGCCCGCATGCGGGCCCGCGGCCGAAAGGTGGCCTGGCTCTACGACGCCCACGAGTACGTGCCGGGCATCGACTCGTGGAAGCCGGCCGAGGCGCGGGCGTACCGGGCGGTGGAGAAGGAGTTCATTCCTCAGGCGGACGCGGTGGTCACCGTCTCGCCGGAGATCGCCGGCCTGCTGCGCGCGGATTACCGGCTGGCGCGGACCCCGCTGGTGGTGCGGAACACGCCGATCCGCGAGGCGGTCGGCAGGACCGAACCCAAGCCTTCGGTACGCGCCAACTGCGGCCTCCCGGACGACGTGCCGCTGCTGGTCTACTCCGGCTGGCTGGCCCCGGAACGCGGCCTCGGCACGGCGGTCACCGCGCTGCCCGACCTGCCCGGCGTGCATCTGGCGATCGTCTCCGGCCGGGACACACCGCAACGCCGCCAGTTGCTTGCCCGGGCGCGCGATCTCGGCGTGGCGGATCGCGTACACGTGGTGCCCTACGTCCCGCAGTACGCCGTACCCGACTATCTGTCCACAGCGGACCTCGGGTTGATCTGCTCCCTGCGTACCCTGAATTATGAGATCTCCCTGCCCACCAAGCTGGCGGAGTATCTCCATGCCGGCGTCCCCGTGGTGGCCAGCGACGTCCGGACGCTCGGCGCGTTCGTGCGCGAGCACGGCGTCGGCGAGGTCTTCACCGCGGACGATCCGGTCTCCTTCGCCGGCGCCGTGCGCACGGCGCTGGACCGCCGGGCGTCGCTCGTCGGGAACATCGCCGAGCCGATCCTCGAGGAGCTCTCCTGGGAGCACCAGATCGGCGGACTGCTGGCGCTGTACCGGTCGATCGCGCCACGGGTGCCGACGGTGGAGCGGCCGGACATCGCCTGGTCGGTGGACGAGACGAGCGTCCCGCGCACGCTGGAGAGCGAGCCGGGACCGCTGCCGGCGTGGCGGAAGTTGACCGAGGGCACCGGCGTGCGGCTCGGGTTGGGGCCGGCCAACTTCGCCGGGCAGGCGGCGACCTTCGCGCAGGCGATCTGCCGCGACCGGCCGGACGTGTCGGCCGAGGTGTTCATGCGGCACAAGGGGGACAGCTTCGTCTTCCCGGCCGACGTCTACGTGGACTCCGAACGCCTCGACGACCTCGCCGTGCAGCTCGGCCAGGTGCAGCGGATCATCGGCCGCTGCACGCACCTGATCGCGGACGGCTTCCTGCCGGTCTTCGGCCACCTGAACGGCGAGACCATCGCGGGTGACCTGCCGGCCCTGGAACACGCCGGGATCAAGGTCGCGCTGCTCGCGCACGGCAGTGAGGTGCGGCATCCGGCCCGGCATCTGCGGCGGCACGAGTTCTCGCTCTACCGCGACGCACCCGAGGGGATCATCGAGAACTGGACGATCCGCGCGGACCGCAACCTCGAGATCGCGGACCGGGCCGGGCTGCCGCTGTTCGTGACGACGCCGGATCTGCTCGACGACCTGCCGTCCGCGACGTGGGCGCCGCTGGTGGTGGACGTCGACGCCTGGGTCAGCGACATGCCGGTGATGGAGCGGCCGCGCCCGCGGGTGCTGCACGCGCCGTCGCAGCGCTGGACCAAGGGCACCAACCGGATCCTGCCGACGCTGGAGAAGCTGCACGACAGCGGCGCGATCGAGCTGGTGCTGGCCGAGCGGGTGCCGTGGTCGGCGCTGCGCGACCTGGTGCGCGGCTGCGACGTGGTGGTGGACCAGTTCGCGGCGGGCAGCTACGGGGCCTTCGCGGTGGAGGCGATGGCGGCCGGCCGGCCGGTGGTGGGCTACCTGGCCGAGCGGGTCCACGCGGCGGTGGGCGCGACGCCGCCGATCGTGAACGCGACGCCGCCGACGCTGGCCGCGGCCCTGGAGTCGCTGCTGGACGACCCGTCAGGCGCGGCGAAGATCGGCGCGGAGTCGGCGGCCTACGCCCGCGACACCCACGACGGCCGCCGCACGGCTCAGGCCTTCGCCGACTTCCTCACCGCCTGATCAGGGAGCGGAGCTTCGCCTCGAAGGGGACCAGCACCTTCTCGCGGGTGAACTGCTCGGCGTGGGCGACCGCCGCGGCCCGCATCTGCGGGGTCAGGTCTGCCGCCGCCTTGCCGGCCGCGATCCTCGCCTGCGCCACGTCGGCCGGGTCGAGGCTGTCGGCGTTGAACCACAACGGATAGCCGGCCAGCACCTCGGCAGCCGCGATGCCGGGGGCGTGCACCGAGACGATCGGCTTGCCGTTCGCCATGTACTCGAAGATCTTGCCCGAGGTCACGTACTTGGCGCCGCCGGCCAGGAAGACCAGCACGTCGGCGCTCGCGTACACCTCGGCGACCTCCGTTTTAGAGACCGGGCCGCGGTAGAGGACGCCGGTCGCCGGGCCGCCCACCCGGCCCTCGTCGTCCACCCCCAGGGTCTGCGTCAGGTGGCGGTTGCCGGCCCGGAAGAAGCCCAGGTGACCGTAGAGCTCGAGGGTCGCGCCGGACAGCGACGGATGGGTACGTGCCAGGGCGAACGCGTCCACCATCTCCTGCGCCGGCTGGGCGGTCGTGATCGTGCCCACGTACCCGAAACGCAGTGGGTCCGACGGCTTGTGCGCAGGGACGACTCCGCCGGCGAGGACGTCCGGATCCCAGCCGTTGGGGACGATCATCATCTTGGCCGCGAGCGCCGGGTATCGCTGCGCGTGCCACTGCCGCAGCGCCTCGTTGACGAAGACCACGCCCGACGCGCGGTCGAGCACGCGCCGCTCCCAGGCCCATGCCGGATGCCCCGTGGGGTAGAGCGGCTTGTCCTTGAACAGGTCGAGGGTCCACGCGTCGCGGTAGTCGACCACATAGGGCACGCCGGTCAGCCGGTGGAACACGTACGCCGCGGCGAACGCGGCGAACGGGTTGCCGGTCGCCACCACGACGTCGAACTTGCGACGGGCGTGCAGGCGCAGCGCCCGCTTCACCGCGTTCAGGCCCCACGAGTGGTAGTGCTCGGGGAAGATCCGCTGCGTGCCGTTGTAGAGCTTCTGAGCGAGCACCGGGAACTGCCGGCGGAACCGGCCGAACCGGCGGACGTCGCTGGCCCACACGAACTGGTTCAGCGACGGCCGCTCGACGTGGACCCGCGGGTCGATCGTGTCGGCGAGCTTCTCGTCCACCGAGCCCACCGCCTCGTGCAGGAAACGCAGCGGGGCGGCGAACACGGTCACGTCCCAGCCGTGCCCGGCCAGGAAGTTGGCGGTCGCGCGGGCGCGGTAGACGCCGCTGGCCCGGGACGGCGGGAAGTAGAACGACAGGTAGAGGACCCGCACCGACGTCAGGTCCGGGAGAGCACTTCGACGACCCGCTGTGCCGCGCGGCCGTCGCCGTACGGTGTGCCGCGCTCGGCCGACGGAGCCGGCCGGGTGGCCGTGGCGGTCCAGTCGGCGCCCAGCGTCCACGGGTCGGGGATCAGGAAGTTCCAGCCGCCCTCGAGCGTCTCCACCCACTCGGTCTCGGGCCGCAGCGTGGTGCACGGCCGGTCCAGCAGGTACGCCTCCTTCTGCAGGCCGCCGGAGTCGGTGACGACACCCACCGAGCCCTGCACAGCGGCCACCATCCCGGCGTAGGGCAGCGGACGGCCCGAGTGCAGCGCGCCCTGGTTGAGCTTGAGCCCGTGGCTGTCGGCACGCGCCACCAGCCGCGGGTGCGCCAGCAGCGCCACCGGCACCGGCAGCCCGGCCAGCGCGTCGAGCAGCGCGGCCAGCCGCTCCGGGTCGTCGGTGTTCTCCGCGCGGTGCAGCGTGGCCAGCAGGTACGGCTCGTCGGGGTCGATGCCGTCGGGCAGCGACGGGACCGTGAACCGGCCGGCCTCGACGTCGTCGCGGACCCGCAGGCAGACGTCCACCATCACGTCACCGACCAGGACGGACCGCTTCTCCAGCCCTTCGCTCGCCAGGTGCCGCATGGCCTCCTCGGTCGGGGCCAGCAGCAGATCGGCCGCGTGGTCGGTGAGCACGCGGTTGTGCTCCTCGGGCATCCGCCGGTTGAACGAGCGCAGGCCCGCCTCCAGGTGCGCCACCCGCAGGTGCTGCTTCACCGCGGCCACCGCACCGGCCAGCGTCGAGTTGGTGTCGCCGTAGACCAGCACCCAGTCGGGCTGCTGCTGCTCCAGCACGGGGTCGATCGCGGCCAGCACCGCGCCGGTCTGCACGCCGTGGCTGCCCGAGCCGACCCCCAGGTGCACGTCGGGGTCCGGGATGCCGAGGCCGGTGAAGAACACGTCCGACAGGTCCGCGTCGTAGTGCTGCCCCGTGTGCACGATGACGTGCTCGTGCTCCGTCTCGGCGAACGCGGCCGCGATCGGGGCCAGCTTCACGAGCTGTGGGCGCGCGCCCACGACACTCAGGACCTTCACGTAATGCTCCTCGGGATGATCGGTTTTTCTGCGCGCAAACCGGCACCATACTCTGAACGCTCGACAGGCGGAGGAAGGAGCCCGGTGAGCACCTCGCGTTACAGGGCCGTTTACGTGGCGCTCGGGAAGCGGCGGCCGGCGGCGGCGCGGGCACTCACCGCCGGAGACCCGTCGTGGCTACTGGCCACCACCGGCGACGGACTTCTCGAACGTGACGGCCCGCTCGCGCACGCCGACCTCATGGTCGCCGGCGATCCGGAGGCCATGCCGATCGCGCTCGCCGCGCGGCGCCTCTTTCCGCGGCTGAGGATCGCCACCGACGTCGCCGCCGACCCGGACCGTCGCCCCGCGCCGGCCGGCCTGGCCGTGGTCACGCCGTGGTACCCGTGTCCCAACGACCCGTTCGCCGGCGCGTTCGTGCAGGCCGCCACGCGGGCCGTGGGAGACGCGATGGGCCGGGTGTCGACCCTGCACACGGAGAACTGGTACTACTCGCCGCACGGCCTGGCCGGGAAGAAGGTCGAGGTCGCGTTCGGCCGGCAGCTGGACCGGCAGCCGGGCGTGACCGTCGAGGACACCGCCGAGGGCGAGCTGACCCGGGTGGTCGCGCCGCAGCGGGCCGGCGCCGACTACGTGACGTGGGCGCGGTCGCAGACCGAGCGGCTGCGCGCGGTGCTGCCGACCGGGCGGATCGAGGCGCCCGTGGTGCACGCGCACACCGGCCACTACGCGGGCGTGGTGGCCGCCGCGCTGATCCGCGACGACGCCAAGCTGGTGGTGACCGAGCACGCGACGTTCCTGGACAAGGTCTTCGCGCAGCCGGCCGCCCGCCGGGCGTACGGCGCGATGCTGGCCCGGGCGAGCGTGCTGCTCTGCGTCGGCGCGTCCCTGCGGGACCAGATCGCGGACCGGTTCCCCCAGCACGCCGGCAAGCTGCGGGTCGTGCCCAACCCGATCGACTTCGACCGGTTCGCCGTGCGGCCCGCTCCGGCGGCGGCGCCGCTGCGCTGGCTGTACATCGGCCGGATGCTCGAGCACAAGGGCGTGCGGACGCTGCTCGAGGCCTTCGCCCGGGTGGCGGCCGGGGACGACCGGGTGACGCTGACCCTGGTCGGCTCCGGGGCGCTGGTCGAGCCGCTGGGCGAGCGGATTGCCGAGCTCGGGCTGACCGGTCGCGTGACGCAGCGGCCGCCGGTCGCGCCCGACGAGGTCGGCGCGCTGTTGCACGAGCACGACGTGCTCACCCACGCCAGCCGGTCGGAGACCTTCGGGATCACGCTGATCGAGGCGATCGCCACGCAGACGCCGGTGCTGGCCGCGCGCAGCGAAGGGCCGGCCGAGACGCTCGCCGGGCTCGATCACGTGGCCGGGCAGCTCTTCGAGCCCACTGACGACCCGGACGCGATCGTGGCCGCGTACCGGAAGCTCGCCGAGGCCTGGCCACGCCTCGACCTGGCCGCCGCGCGGGAGCGGCTCCGGACGCGCTACGGCCGCGAAGCGGTCGGCGCCCAGCTGCGCGAGATCTACCGCGAGGAGCCGGTGCTCGCCGGGCCGGCGACCGAGGCGGAGCCCGTCCGGGACGACCGGATCACCGTGGTGGCGATCGACCAGCCGGGCAACCGGCGCGCCCGCGAGTTCGTCACCGAGGCCCGCCGGCGCGGCTACGGGGTCGACCTGATCACCGCGGAGCCGGAGCCGGGGCAGTTCGATGCCGGGGTGCGGGTGCACGCGATCGGCGCCGACGAACGCCGGCGGGCCGGCCGCCGGCTGGTGGAAGGGCTGGTCACGGCGGTGCCGCGCCGGGCGCTCCGGTTGGTGCGAGCGGGTACGCGCAAGCTGAGCTCACCGCTGCCCGAGGCGCTCGCGATCACCGCCGAGCGCGGACATCGCAGGGTCGCCGACAAGATCACCAAGCGGGTGTACGGGAAGTACTACGCCGTCGTGCGGCCCCGGATCCTGTGGCGCATCACCCGGCGCAGGGTGCTGCCGTCCCTGGACCTGTCGCGTACCCGACGCGTGGTCGTCCATGGTGCACCCGGCGTCACCATCGGCTGGGGTCTGGCTCGCCGAAATCCGGCGATGAGCGTCGGCACCGACCTCACGCTGCCGGCCGATTGACAGCGATCGTCACCGAGCGTTCATCTATGCGGTGGCGAAATGCTCTATGATTCGCCGCCGGGTTCTGACACCGAGGGGGGCACGTGACGGACGCGACCGTGGTCATCGCCGTCTACAACACGATGCCCTATCTGCGTGACTGCCTGGCCTCGGTGTTCGACCAGAGCATCGGGCTCGGCCGCCTCGAGGTCATCGCGGTCGACGACGGCTCCACCGATGGCAGCGGCGACGAACTAGACCGGTGGCAGCAGCGTCATCCGGACATCATGCGGGTGATTCATCAGGAGAATTCGGGCGGTCCCGCCGCGCCGAGCAACCGCGCGCTCGAGCTCGCCACCGGCCGCTACGTCTTCTTCCTCGGCGCCGACGACCGGCTCGGCCGCGAGGCGCTGGAGCGGCTGGTGCGCACGGCCGACGAGCTGGAGGCCGACGTGGTCCTCGGCCGGCTGGTCGGCGACGGCGGCCGGTGGGTGAGCCAGGCCATCTTCGACCCGGGCGACCGCGACGACATCACGCTGGTCAACTCGGCGTTGCCGATGGCGCTGTCGAACACCAAGCTCTTCCGCCGGTCCATGCTGGAGGAGCACCGCATCCGCTATCCGGAGGGGCTGGTCTCGGGCAGCGACCGGCCCTTCACGCTGCAGGCGATCGCGCACGCGCGGCGGGTGTCGGTGCGGGCGGACTACAAGTTCTACTACGCGATGCGGCGCACCGACTCCAGCAACATCACGTACGGGACGCCGCTGCACTGCCTGCTGAACGACGCCGCGACCGTGATGGACCTCTCCGCCGACCTGATCACCGATCCGGCCGCCCACGCCCGGCTGGTGCACCGGCACTTCGACTGGGAGCTGGCCAAGCTCGTCGGCCCGAGGTTCCTCGAGGCCGACCGCGCCGAGCAGACCCGGGTGCAGGACGGCATCCGCAAGCTCGCGGAGACCTACCTCACCGAGCCGATCCGCAGCCGCCTCGAGGTGCACAAGCGGATCTCGCTCAGCGTGGCGCAGTTCGGCACGCTGGACGATCTGATCGCCGTGGTCCGGCACCACCAGGAGCACAAGTTCGAGCCGGTGGTCGTCGAGGGAGACCGCCATTACCTGGCCTACCCGGGGTTCCGGACCTTCCCGGACGAGTGGTTCGACGCGAGCGAGCGGCTGGTTCCCCTGCCGCACCAGGCCGGCCCGGCCGAGGTCCGATGGGGACGCAATGCGGCCGGCAAACGCGCGATCGTCGTCGAGTGGCGCAGCACGCTGGATCTGGATCATCCCGATGAGCCGGCTCCGCGGGCGTTCGCCGGTGACCACGTTGCGGTGCGTACCGACATCAGCGCGGACGGTCGCATCCGTGCGGACTTCGCCGTGGACGACCTGGTGGCCGAGGAACGCTATTCTCGGCGGCGCCAGGTACGGTTCACCCGGACCGTCGGCGGTGAGTACCAGAGCCTGCCGGTGACCTGGACCACAGGGGCGCGGCTGACTCGGGTCGTGCATCGCCAGGGCGCGAGGATCTGGGTGGTCAGCGCCGTCGCCGCCGGTCGTCACCACCAGCTTCGCATCGTGGTCCACACGATCACCCCGCGTCGCCTGGCCGGTGCGCTGGCACGCCGCCTGCGACTGAAGAAGTAGCCGTCGACAGCCCTCTGTAGGAGGAAAGACCCCCGTCATGAAGATCTGTGTCGTCGCCCTGGGCAAGATCGGGCTGCCGCTCGCCGTCCAGTTCGCGTCCAAGGGCCACACCGTGCTGGGCGCGGACGTGTCCGAGCCGACGGTCCGCAGCGTCAACGACGGCGTCGTGCCGTTCCCCGGCGAGGCCGACCTGGACGTGAAGCTGAAGGAGGCGGTGAACGCGGGCCTGCTCAAGGCCACCACGGACACTGCCGCGGCGGTCGCCGAGTCGGAGGCCGTGGTCGTCGTCGTCCCGCTGTTCGTCGACGGCGACGGGGTGCCGGACTTCGCCTGGATGGAGTCGGCCACCCGGGACATCGCGCGCGGCCTGCGCCCCGGCACGCTGGTCAGCTACGAGACCACCCTGCCGGTGGGCACCACCCGCAGCCGCTGGGCGCCGCTGCTCGAGGAGGGCTCCGGCCTGACCGCCGGCAAGGACTTCCACCTGGTCTTCAGCCCCGAGCGGGTGCTGACCGGGCGGGTCTTCGCCGATCTGCGCAAGTACCCGAAGCTGGTGGGCGGCGTGGACGCCGGGTCGGCCCGGCGGGGCATCGAGTTCTACGAGGCCGTGCTGGACTTCGACGACCGGCCCGACCTGGACCGGCCCAACGGCGTGTGGGATCTGGGCTCGGCCGAGGCGGCAGAGCTGGCCAAGCTGGCCGAGACCACGTACCGCGACGTGAACATCGGGCTGGCCAACCAGTTCGCCCGGTACGCGGACACCATCGACGTCGACGTCAACCTGGTCATCGACGCGTGCAACACCCAGCCGTACAGCCACATCCACCGGCCCGGCATCGCGGTCGGCGGGCACTGCATCCCGGTCTACCCGCGGCTGTACCTGTGGAACGACCCGGCGGCGACCGTGGTGCGCTCGGCCCGCGAGGCGAACGCGGCGATGCCGGCCTACGCGGTCGACCTGCTGGCCGCGGCGGTCGGTGACCTGAGCGGCGCCGGGGTGCTGGTGCTCGGCGCGTCGTACCGCGGCGGGGTGAAGGAGACGGCCTTCTCCGGCGTCTTCGGCACGGTGGAGGAGCTGCGCAAGCGTGGCGCGAAGCCGTACGTGTCCGACCCGATGTACTCGTCCGCCGAGCTGACCGCGCACGGCCTGCCGCCGCACGAGGGCGAGGACGTCTCGGCCGCGATCCTGCAGGCCGACCACGCCGAGTACCGCAGCCTGACCAGCGACGACCTGCCGGGCGTCAAGGTTCTGGTGGACGGCCGCCGCACGACGGACCCCGACAAGCTGCCGGGCATCCGCCGCATCGTCATCGGGGGTTAAAGACGCTCAGTGATCTCGCCGGCCTCGTTCACCCGTGCGCGGGGCCGGGCGGGATTGCCCGCCACCAGCGTGAACGGCTCCACGTCCTTGGTGACCACCGAGCCGGCCGCGATCATCGCGAACTCGCCGACCTCGATGCCGCAGATCAGGGTGGCGTTCGCGCCGATCGACGCACCGCGGCGTACCAGCGTCGGGGTGATCTTCCAATCGGCGTTGGTGGCGCGTGGCCGCAGATCGTTGGTGAAGACCGCGCACGGGCCGACGAAGACCTCGTCCTCGATCGTGACGCCCTGATACACGGACACGTTGTTCTGCACTTTCACGCGACTGCCGACGACCGCGTGCGCGTCGAGGTAGACATTGCGCCCGATCACGCAGTCCGAGCCCACCGTGGCCGATGAGCGGATGTGCGCGAGATGCCAGACCTTTGTCCCGGATCCGACCTGAGCGCCGTCCTCGACGTCCGCCGTAGGGTGCACGAAGTAATCCATGCGGGCAGTCTTCCAAGCCCGTTCGCAGGTTGCGAATGCGCCCCACGCACCTCGGGGCTGTTGTGCGTGACCGGGGCCACTATGGTTCAGAAGCATGACCTCCATCGCGCTCGCTGAGGAGCTGCTTCTCCTCGCGTACGACGACCAGACCGGCAAGGCCACCGGGTCCCAAATCGGGCTCGACCTTGGCATGGCCGCGGCCGTCATGATCGACCTCGCGCTGGCCGGCCGCGTCGCCTACGTCGACGGGTTCCTGAAGGTGAACGACGCGACCCCGATCGGCGACCCGATCGCCGACGCGGTGCTGGCCAAGGCCGCGGCGGACGACCCGCACACGCCCGCCCAGTGGTTGCAGCGACTGCGGCACGGGCTGCGCACGCGGGTGCTGGCCGACCTGGTGGAGCGGGGCGTCATCCAGGACGTGGACGAGACCCAGATGGGCGTCATCCACGTGCATCGTTACCCGACGACGGACCCGGCGGTGGAGGCCGAGATCCGCAAGCGCCTGGCCGAGGCGCTGATCAACCACGACATGCCGGACGAGCGGACGGCCGCGCTGGCCACGCTGCTGACGGCGACGCGGATGGAGCCGGCGCTGCGGCTGCCCCCGGAGGAGGCCGCGGAGGCGCACCGCCGCCTGGAGGAGATCGCGAGCGGCGCGGGCTTCAGCGGCAGCGCCAACCTGGAGGACAGCATCGTCCGCCCCAGCGTGGCGCTGGTCGTGGCGACCCTCGGCCGGGCGATCTCGGCGGCGTTGGGTGCCCCCAAACCGGCCTGAAATCAAGATCATGTCGTAGCCGGGTGGTGGGTACGCACCGCTGCTCCCGCCGAGGGCCGGGCGGGCCCATCTGGCCGCTGGCGCGTCCAATCCGATGCGCCCACCCGGCGACGTGCGTAAGTGGTTGCGCGCGGCCCGCACACCCCGCGGACCGACAACAAAGTGGTAGCCCAGCCACCTGTTCCAGGCGTCGACGGGTGGGTGAGCTACCACTGTTCGCGTCCGCTACGTCAGGTGTCGGGTGAAGAAGCGGGCTGAGGTTTCTGGTTCTTCGGGGATCTGGCCGTTGTGGGGGCCCGGGTAGGCGTGCAGGGTCTTGTCGTCGGTGGCGAAGGCGTCGAAGAGGGCCAGGGCCGACTCCCGGGGGACCAGCTCGTCGTCCCACTTCACGACGAACTCCACCGGGATCTTGATGGTGGCCGCCGTCTCTGCGAGTGACTCCCCGCCCGCCAGGCCCAGGACCGCCGCCTTGATCCGCGGCTCCGCGGCCACCAGCGGGACGCCGACCGCGCATCCCATCGACATGCCCCAGAAGCCCGCCACGGGGGCGCCGAGTGCGTCCAGGACCGCCCGCCACTCGGGGACGGCCCCCGCCGCCAGTTCGGTGTTGTGGCGGATGATCAGCGGACCGACGTCACCGCCCGCCCGGATGGCTTCCCTGAGTCGCTCGGTGGCCGGCTCGGCCGGGCGGTCGCCGCAGCCCGGCAAATCGATGGCCGCCGCCGCGAAGCCGCCGGCGGCGACAAAGTGATGCGCGCGGGCGAGCACGCCCGGCGCCTTCTTGTGCTGCCCACCGCCGTGGCACAGCAGGATCAGTGGACGGTCGCCGGGCTCGCCGGCCGGGGACCAGAGGATGCCGGGGATGTCGCCGACGGTGAAGGAACGTTCGTGCACGATGATGCCTTTCGGGATGGCGCTCCCGGCGGCTCAGTGCGACCGGAAGGTGAGCGCCCAGCGTGATCGAGAAATGGGACTCACCTCCTTCGGTAGGGTGCCGACGCTATCAGAGGCTGGTCAGACGCCCAGCGCTGTCGCCGTCTCGTTGCGGAGGGTGGCCATCGCCACGTCGGCCGTGCGCCGGGAGCCGGCCAGCTCCTCGCGACTCGTCGGCCGGACCACCTCGAGGTAGGCCTTCAGCTTGGGTTCGGTGCCGGACGGGCGGATCACCACGCGGGCGTTGCGAGTGGTCAGGCGGAGGATGTCGTTGTCCGGCAGCAGATCCTCGAAGGTGACCTTCTCGTCGAGCAGGGTGGCCGGCGGGTTCGCGCGCAGGAACGCCATCGCCGAGGTGATTCTGGACAGGTCGTCGACGCGGATAGACAGCTGGTCGGTGCGGTGGACGCCGAACTCGACGTCCAGGTCGTCCAGCCGGTCGGCGAGCGTGCGGCCCTGAGCCTTGAGGGCCGCGGCCAGGTCGGCGACCACCAGCGCCGCGGTGATGCCGTCCTTGTCGCGGGTCACCGCCGGGGCCACGCAGTAGCCCAGCGCTTCCTCGTACCCGTAGGCCAGGTCCTCGGCCGCCCGCACGATCCACTTGAAGCCGGTCAGCGTCTCGTTGTAGGGCACGCCCCGGGCCGCACACATCGCCCGCAGCATCGTCGACGAGACGATCGTCGTGGCGTACGTGCCGGGGGCGCCACCGCTGATCAGGCGGTCCGCCAGCAGGGCGCCGAGCTGGTCGCCGGTCAGCGCACGCCAGGAGCCGTCCGCACCCGGGACGGCGACGGCGCACCGGTCGGCGTCTGGGTCGTTGGCGATCGCGACGTCCGCACCCGTCTCGGTGGCGAGCGCCAGGAGCAGATCCATCGCGCCCGGCTCCTCGGGGTTCGGGAAGGCGACGGTCGGAAAGTCGGGATCCGGATCGGCCTGCTCGGGCACCACGTGCACCGACCCGATGCCGGCCTGCTTGAACGCGCGGACCATGATCTCGCCGCCGACGCCGTGCAGCGGTGTGTACGCGACGGTCAGATCGCGCCGGAACCGCGGGATCACGATCGACGCGCTGTAGACGTATTCGTCGACCGTGCGGTCGTCCAGGACCACACCGGGCGGTCCGAGCGGGATGTCGGCCAGCGCACCGACCGCTTGGATGGCGGCCTCGATCTCGGCGTCCGCGGGCGGGACGATCTGGGCGCCCTCGCCGATCCGGCCGCCCAGCTGCGCACCCAGATAGACCTTGTAGCCGTTGTCCTGGGGCGGGTTGTGGCTGGCCGTGACCATGACGCCGGCCAGCGCCTGGTGCGACCTGACCGCGTGGGCCAGCACCGGCGTCGGCAGCGGACGCGGGAGGACCAACGCCTCCAGGCCCGCCCCGGTGGCGACCTCGGCGGTGCGGTCGGCGAAGGACCGGGAGCCGTGCCGGGCGTCGTACCCGATCACCAGCGGACCGTGCCCACCCGCGGCCTTCAGCCAGCTCACCAGCCCGGCCGCCGCCCGGGTCACGACGGCCAGGTTCATGCCGTTGGGCCCGGCGCGGAGCCGGCCGCGCAGCCCGGCGGTGCCGAAGGTCAG
>NZ_JBFAZH010000038.1:0-16935 GCF_040681735.1 Actinoplanes sp. NPDC051633
TCTTTTGTGGTGGGTTGGGGGGGGGGGGCCTGGGGGGGGGGGTGGTGGGTTGGGCTTGGTGGGGCCGGGTTGCGGTGGTCGTCCGGTTAAGGTCGGCGGTCAAGCCGGCCAGGCGTTCGGGCTCATCCCTCCGGCGCACCAGGAGATCCGCCGTCTGAAGCTCATCCACCGAGAGTGGTAGCGGAGCAGCCCATCCGAGGCGTCGATCGGCTGCTGCGCTACCACTACTACGATCCGCGCTGGACAAATCGACCACAGTGGTAGCGGAGAGGCCTATCGACCGGGCAGATGGGCGGCTGCGCTACCACTTCGTTGCTGCGCTACCACTTTCTGGCAAGTCGGCGGGACGGGCCGCAGCGAGCTTGACCCGCAGGTGCGCCAGCGTGGATGCCGAGCGCAACCATGCAGTCGAAGGGGCAGGCGGCAGTGGGCTTGGCCGACGGTTGGGCCGGCGTGGGTGCCGAGCGCAACCACGCTGTCGGGGTGACGGGCCGCATTGGACGTGGCCGACGGTTGGGCCGGCGTGGCTGCCAAGCGCAACCACGGTGTCGGGGTGACGGGCCGCAGTGGACGTGGCCGGCGGCTGGGCCGGCGTGGCTGCCGTGCGCAGCCATCCAGTTGGGGAATGGGCCGCAGTGAGCTTGGCTGACGGCTGGGCGGCGTGGCTGCCGAGCGCAGCCATCCCGTCGGCGGGGCACGCCGCAGTGAGCCTGGCCCACGGCTGCGCCGGCGTGGATAGCGGGCGCGGCCGTGCAGCTGGGGTGACCGGCGGCAGTGGGCTTGGCCGACGGCTGGGCGGCGTGGATGCCGGGCGCAACCAAGCAGTCGGCGGGGCGAGCCGCAGTGAGCCTAGCCCACGGCTGCGCCGGCATGGCTGCCGAGAGCAGCCATGCAATCGGCGGGGTGGGCCGCAGTGGGCTTGACCGACGGTTGCGCCGGCGTGGGTGCCGAGCGCAACCACGCTGTCGGGGTGACGGGCGGCAGTGAGCTCGGCCGACGGCTGCGCGGGCATGGATGCCAAGAGCAACCATGCAATCGGCGGAACGGGCCGCAGCGAGTCTGGCCCGCGGCTGCGCCGGCGTGGATGCCAAGTGCGGCCATGCTGTCGGGGTGACCGGCGGCAGTGGGCTTGGCCGACGGGTGAGCCGGCATGGCTGTCGACCGTGGACAAGTCGACGTGACCGGCCGCATCGTCGAGCCGTTGGTTCGCGTACCCAAAGGTGGGGTCTTAAGGTTCTGCGGTGCGCTATCGGTCGGAGGATGAGGACAGCGGGCGGTGGGACGGCTTTCCGTTCCGTGACGGGGATGTCGTGATCAGCACGCGCTCCAAGAGTGGCACCACCTGGATGCAGATGATCTGCGCCCTGCTCGTCTTCCGCACCGCCGAGCTGCCCGCCAAGCTCTCGACGCTCTCGCCCTGGCTCGACTGGCTGGTCACGCCCCGCGACGAAGTCTGGGCCGCGCTCGCCGACCAGCAGCATCGCCGCTTCATCAAGACGCATACGCCGCTCGACGGGATCCCGATCGATGCGCGGGCCCACTATGTCGTGGTGGCGCGGCATCCGCTGGACATGGCCGTCTCGATGTTTCACCAGAGTCGCAACCTCGACCGCGCCCGCATCGCCGAGCTGACCGGCGGTCCCGTCTCGACCTATCAGCCGGCGCCGATCAAAGAGGCGCTGCTGCGGTGGATCGACCGTGACGTGTCCCCGGCCGAGGCGATGGACTCGCTGCCCGGCGTCATGTGGCACCTCTCCGACGCCTGGCAACGCGCGGCGTCGTCGGACAACGTGCTGCTGGTGCACTATGCGGACCTGTCCGCCGACCTTGACGCGGAGATGCGCCGCATCGCGGAGCGCCTGCGGTTCGAGGTGCCCGAAGAGGTCTGGCCGTCACTGGTGGACGCGGCCGGGTTCGCCCGGATGCGGGACCGCGCCGCCGACCTTGCTCCCGACCCGGCGGGCGTCCTCAAGGATCCGAACGCCTTCTTCCGCCGCGGCGCCTCCGGCTCGGGCCGGGAGCTGCTGACCGACGAGGAGTTCGCGCACTACCTGGATCGGACGTCCGAGCTGGCGCCCCCGGATCTGCTGGCCTGGCTGCACCGGTGACGAACCGATCGCCGGGTCAGGTCCAGGCCGGTCTGGTGGGTGGGATGTCGCTGGCGCCGTCGGGGTGGGTCCGCACCGCCAGGATCTGGTTCACGCCTATCCGGCCCTGTTCGAAGGACAGCGCCGACGCGGCCATGTACAGGCGCCACACCCTGGCCCGGCCGCGGCTCGTCAAGCGGACCGCCTCCTGCCCCTGCTTCTCCAGGTTGGCCACCCACTCGCGCAGCGTCCGCGCATAGTGCTCCCGCAACGTCTGCACGTCGCGCACCTCGAAGCCGGCTTCCTCCAGCAGTGACACCGTCGTGCCGAGCGGGACCAGCTCGCCGTCCGGGAAGACGTAGGCGTCGATGAACGAACGGTGATGCTTCGGCTCCGGGTGGATCGCCGCGATCTGATGGTTCAGGAGGCGGCCGCCGGGCTTCAGCCGAGCGAAGAGGATCGCGGCGTAGTCCGCATACGGCGCCGTGCCGACGTGCTCGGCCATGCCGACGCTGGCGATCGCGTCGAACGGCTCGTCGTCCAGGTCGCGATAGTCCTGCACGCGGATGTCTATCTGCTCGGTCAAGCCCGCCTCGGCGACCTGCTTGCGGGCGTGGTCGGCCTGCTCGGCCGAGAGCGTGATGCCCACGACGCGTGCGCCATGGCGCCGCGCGGCGTGCATCGCCAGGGCGCCCCAGCCGCAGCCGACGTCGAGCAGGCGCATGCCGGGCCGCAGATCGAGCTTGCGGCAGATCAGGTCGAGCTTGTCGCGCTGGGCGTCGGACAGGCCGTAGCCCGGGTCGTCACTGGTCCAGTACGCGCAGGAGTACACCATGGTCTCGCCCAGCACGATGCGGTAGAAGTCGTTGCCCACGTCGTAGTGATGGCTGATCGCCGAGCGATCACGGCGCCGGCTGTGCCGGGC
Source organism: Actinoplanes sp. NPDC051633 (assembly GCF_040681735.1). Taxonomy (NCBI): domain Bacteria; kingdom Bacillati; phylum Actinomycetota; class Actinomycetes; order Micromonosporales; family Micromonosporaceae; genus Actinoplanes; species Actinoplanes sp. NPDC051633. The sequence goes on from NZ_JBFAZH010000038.1 coordinate 3,013, forward strand.
GCCGGACAGGACGATCTCCTCGGGCGGTGGCTTCGGCTGTGGCCCGACGGCGCCGAGGCGGATCAGGTCGGCCGCGACGCCACGCAGGGCGGCCAGCCGGGCGAGGCCGTGCGGAGGGGGTTCGGCGGGCGGCGAGAAGAGCAGGTCGGCCAGACGATCGAGCATCTCGTAGAGGTCACCGGAAACGTCGAGGTCACCGGAGACGTAGGCGCGGGCGAGGCCGAGCTCGTTCGGCTGCCAGAGGAGGCGGCGCAGCGCCCGCCGGTTCCGGACGATCAGCTCACCAGAGGCTGTGCCGCTACCGGCCGGCGGTGAGTCGGAGGCCGGCGGTGGGCCGGCGGTCGAGCCGTCCCATGCCCTCAGCCGGATGGGCAGCGGAGACCGCAGCATGGATTGCAGGAGTTCGGACAGCTTGGTGGCGGTGTCTTTCGGCATCGCGGAACCTCCCCGGGGGTGCAGGGGTCGCAATGGAGTTGATCTGCCGACTATCCACCCGGCCCGGGGCGATGCATAGGGTCCTGATGTACATGTGTGATCAGCGACTCAGACGCTGCGGAGGATCCGCTCGACCTGGTCGACCGGCATCCGGCGGGCGTGCCCGCGCCGGCTCTCCGCATACGCCAGCAGGATCGACCTGCGCTCCACCTCGCTGAGGATGCCGGCGAACGGTGACGTCCGCCGCAGCCGCACGGCGATCTCGGACGACGACGTCAGCGCCTCGAGCACGGCCTCGACGCCCTCGTCGAGCACCGCGTCCCAGCGGTCGAGCCACTCCCATGCGGGGCCGTCGGGATGGATGCGCCGCAGCCGCCGGAGGTTGATGGCGGCCGCCGCGAGCAGCGCCGGTGGATTTTGCACGATCTTGCCCGCGACGGCTCGGTGCAGCCAGAGCGACTCCATCGCGTCGCGGCTCAGGCCCGGCTCGATGAGCGCCTCGACGTCGGTGCGCCGGATCCGTCGGAGACCGTCGACCCGGACGTACGGCAACAGGCCGCGTAAGCAGAGGTCCACCACGTGCGCCCGGGATGAGCGCAGCAGGATCGCGGCCTGTCCGGTCGTCAGCAACTCGCGTGTGAGCGTCGTCACGAGGAGAATGGTGTCCTCATCGGACCCGCTTTGCAACAACCGAACGGCTGATGACTCTTTCAAGCGTGTGCGCTGACGGTCACCTCGCCGAGGGTCGCGGAGCCCGTGCCCTCGAGTATCGCACCGATCCGTGCGGCCTGCCCTTCAATGGCGCTGACCTGCGCTTTCGTCGGTCGGCGCAGGGTCTCGACGGTCACCGTGACGCGACGCCCGGACCGCTTCTGGTGCCAGACACCGGCCACCTGTCCATCGATCAACACCACCGGAAAGTTTCCTGCCTGACCGCGGTTGAGCGCACGCTCGGCGGCCCGGCCCGGGAAGAGTGTGGTCCGGGGATGACAAGCGATGGGGTACGCGTCGAAGTATGGCAGCAGCCACAACCCCCGCCCGTCGAAGGTGTCGTCGCCGACGTCTCCGGCGTTGACCAGCGCTTCCTGCCCGTCGAAGCCCACCGTCTCCAGCTGGGGCAGCCGGGCGAGCAGCCGCGCGGTCCAGTCCGGCGGCGACCCGAGCCAGCGGGCGAACTGAGCGGGGGTCGCCGGCCCGTAGGCGTGCAGGTAGCCATGGACGAGCCAGGCGAGCCCGGTCGCACTGTCCACAGCCGTGGACGGCGGCGGCGTCGCGTAGGTCGCCCGGCGCCCGCGGTCCGGACCGAAGCAGAGCACTCCCCGCCGCATCGCGAGCGCCTCGACCTGCCGCCAGCGCGGCCACCGGTCCTGGAAGGCGTCCATGGTCCGCTCGCCGGCCCAGGCCCCGACCCGCTCGACGATCGCGTCGGTCAACTCGTCGACGGTGAGCCCGGCTGGGGCTGCAGCTGCGGCATCCGCGATCGCCGCCAGGACGGCTTCTGTTTCGGCGGCAGTGAAGCGGACGCCCTCCGGCCACGGGCCCGGGGCGGACGGGATCGCGGACAGCGCCGCGGTCCACGTCGGTTGGTCGTCGGCCCGGAGGAGATGCACCGTTCCCCGGGGACCGCGTGTCTTCACCAGCGTGCGGGCATTCCACAGCGCGTCGCGTACCCCGACCCGGGTTTGATCCTGGGTGCGCAAGCACAGCGAAAGCTCGGCCGCCGACATCACCTGCGCGTGCGCACCCACCATCGCGGCCGCGACCCGGGCCAGGTCACCGTCGGAGCGCGGCGCGGCCAGGAAGGACCGCGAGAGCCGCCGCGCCGACACCTGAGCCCAGGTCAACGTCCGCATGAAGCTACGCCCAGCGGGGCAGGCCCTTGCGGGCCGCCGGATCGACCGGCTCGCAGAAGCGGAGATGGTTGCCGAACGGGTCGGAGATCGTCATCACCCGCAGGCCCCACGGCATCTCCTGCACCGCCGGCACCCAGACCGCGGGCCCCCACACCCGGCTGCCCATCGCCGAGTAGCGCTGCGAGAGCTCGGCGTGCAGCGCGTCGATGCCGTCGACGTTGATCGCCACCGTCGCGCCGTTGCCCGGATCGTACGGCTGCTCGGCGAGCTGGAACGTCGTCTCACCCCGGATGACCTGCCCGTAGAACGGCGTGCCCGGACCACCGGCCGGCCCACCCCAGTCGAGCGTGAAGCCCAGGAACTCGACGTAGAACTCGAGAGCCCGCTGCTCCGAAAAGATCCGCAGGATCGGAATGGTGCTGGTGGTGGCCCGTTTCGGGTCGGAGATGTCCGGGCCGGAGACCAGGTACGCCGGCACGATCCGGCTCTGCGACTCCGACTCGATGCGTGCGGCGAGCACGTTCCAGTCGTCGAAGCCGAACTGCCGGGTCACGATCTCCAGCGCCTCGCTGTGCGACAGATCGGTCTGTTTGCGGGCGGCCAGCTCGGATCGCAGCGTCTTGGCCATGATCTTGGCATCGCGGAAAGTCCGCATGGCTGAGTCCCTCCACGGCGAACGTCGTGGCCGGTGCTTGCGTTGCCGACTGGTTCGCCGAGATCGAAGGGTGGATCAGCGCGAATCAGGGAGTGCGATGCGTTCACCTAGCCCGGAAGGGTGCAAGCGGCGGGCCGCATCAGCCCTGCCCGGAGTTTGTCTCCCGGCCCGGGACGTGTCAAGGGCGTTGAGGACGACCGCGGTGGCGTTGACCGTGATCACGATCGCCATGCCCAGCCACTCGTGCGCCGCCAGGCTCTGACCGAGCAGCACGAGGCCGGCCAGGGCGGCCATCACCGGGTGCACGCTCATGAACATCCCGAAGAACCGCTTCGGCACGTGGCGCAGCGCGACCAGGTCGGCCGTGTAGGGGATCACCGTCGCGAAGACGCCCGCGCCCACCGCCCACAGCACCGTCGCGCTCGAGAAGTCGACGAGGAACAGCACCGGCAGGTTGAGTAGGGCCGACACCGTGGTGCCGAGCGCGGGCGCCGCCAGCCCGTCGATCCGCCGGCCGAGCAGCCGGTTGAGGTGGATGTAGGACGCCCAGCACGTCGCGGCCAGCAGCCCCAGCCCGATCCCGAGGTAGTCGCTCGACGGGCCGGGCAGCACCAGCACGTAGACGCCCAGCCCGGCGAGAAGAGCACAGATCAGATCCAGCCGGGTACGCGAACCGAGCAGCGCCACCGCCAGCGGCCCGAGCACCTCCAGGGTCACCGCCAGGCCGAGCCCGATCCGGGACACCGCGGTGTAGAGGCTGAGGTTCATCACCGCGAACACGACACCGAGCAGCAGCACCGGCCACCATTGCGACCAGGTCATCCGGCGCACCTTGGGCCGCACGATCGGCAGCAGCACCGCGGCGGCCACCCACTGCCGCACGGCGACCACGCCGGCCGGCCCGATCGCGTCGAAGGCGTGCGCTCCCATCGCCGCTCCGACCTGATTGCTGGCCGCGCTGCTGACCATCGTCGCGATGCCACCGCCGGTCCTCATGCCATCGAGCGTCGGCCCCGCGGACACGGAACGGAAATGCATGGGACGCGGCTTTTATACGCTGGGCGTATGGATGTCTCCCTGCCGCAGCTGCGCACGCTGGTGGCGGTGGTGGACGCGGGCACGTTCACCGACGCCGCCGTGGCCCTCGGCGTCTCCCAGGCGAGTGTCTCCCGGTCGATCGCCGCGCTGGAGTCGGCGCTCGGTGCTCGGCTGCTGCAGCGGACCACCCGTCACGTCGCCCTCACGGCGGTCGGCGAACGGGTGTCGGCCCAGGCGAGGAGGGTGCTGGAGGAGGTCGGCCACCTCAGCCGGATGGTGGAGCCTCGGGCGGAGTTGCGTCTCGGGTACGCGTGGGCCGCGCTGGGCCGCCACACCCGCGGCGTGCAGAAGCGCTGGGCCGCCGAGCATCCGGGCGTACCCCTGGTCTTGGTGCACGTCAACGAGCCGTCCGCCGGGCTGAGCGACGGCCGGGCCGACGTCGCGGTCGTCCGCCGCCCGCTGGACGACCCGCGGTTCGCGACTGCCGAGGTGGGCCGGGAGAACCGCTACGCGGCCGTGGCGACCGACCACACGCTGGCCCGCAAGCGCACGATCCGGCTGGCCGACCTGACCAGGTACGCGATCGCCATCGACGCCCGCACCGGCACCACGACGCCGGACCTGTGGCCGGCGGACTCCCGCCCGGCGACGATCCGCTGGACCAACACGATCGACGAGTGGCTGACCCAGATCGCCGCGAACCAGGCGGTCGGTGTCACTCCGGAGGCGACCGCCCATCAGAACCCGCGGCCCGGCGTCGCCTATCGCATGCTCCGCGGCGTGGCCCCGATTCCCGTGCACCTCGCATGGTGGCGGGATGACCCGCCCGACCGTCTCGACGAGCTACTGGTGATGATCCGAAGCGTTTACCAGTGAGCTCGGGACCGCGGCCAGGTCGCTGAGCGAGATGATGCCGACCACGTTGCGGTCGGCGTCGCAGACCAGCAGCCGCCGCACGCCCCGCTCGTGCATCGCCCGGACCGCCTCCTCCACAGTGGCCGACTGCTCCACCATGATCATCTCGCGGGTGGCGATCGACTCGAGTGTGGTGGTCTGCGGAGGCAGCCCTTGGGCGATCGCACGCACCACGATGTCGCGGTCGGTGACCAGCCCGGCCATCGTCGGCCCGTGAGTTATCACGACGTCGCCGATCGACTGGTCACGCATCACCTGCGCCGCCTCGTCCAGCGTGGTCTCACCCGGCAGGTAGACCACGCTGCGGGTCATCACATCCGCGACAGATGTCCTCGCCATGCTCGACAACTACCCGCTACAACCGGGCGTTACACGCGCGTGACCGCCGCCACGATGTCCGAGATGGGCACTTCGGCGCGCTCGCCCGATCGGCGGTCGCGCAGTTCGGCGTACCCCTCCGACAAACGGCGCCCGACCACGACGGCGCGCGGGATGCCGAGCAGCTCGGCGTCGGTGAACTTCACGCCGGCCGAGACCCCGGCCCGATCGTCGACCAGCACCCGCAGACCCGCCGCGACGAGGTCCCGCGCCAGGGCCAGCGCGGCCTCGACCTGCCCGTCCTTGCCGGCCGCGACCAGGTGCACGTCGACCGGCGCGACCTCGGCCGGCCACACCAGCCCGCGCTCGTCGTGGTGCTGCTCGGCGATCGCCGCGACCGCACGCGACACCCCGATGCCGTAGGAGCCCATCGTCGGCCGCACCGGCTTGCCGTCCGGGCCGAGCACGGCGACGTCGAACGCTTCGGTGTAGCGCCGGCCGAGCTGGAAGATGTGCCCGATCTCGATGCCGCGGCGCATGGTCAGCTCACCCTCGCCGCAGGCCGGGCAGGTGTCGCCCGCGCGCACCTCGGCCGCCTCGATGGTGCCGTCGACGGTGAAGTCGCGGCCGGCCACGACCGAGGTGGCGTGCCGGCCCGGCTGGTTGGCGCCGGTCAGCCAGGCCGTGCCGGGCACCACGCGGGGGTCGGCCAGGTACCGGATCTCGCGGTCCTGCGGGCCGATGTAGCCCTTGACCAGGTCCGGCCGCGAGGCGAAGTCGTCGAAGAGGGTCGCGGTGGCCGGGGACAAGGCCGCGTCCAGCCTCTTGAGGTCCACCTCGCGGTCGCCGGGCACGCCGATCACCAGCAGCTCGGCCGGTTTGCCCGGGTGGTGCACGGTGACCACGACGTTCTTGAGCGTGTCGGCCGCCGTCCAGTCGGTCCGGCCCTCGAGCGCGCGTTCGTTGGCGAAGTCGACGAGCGCCGCGATCGTCGGGGTGTCCGGGGTGTCGTGCACGGTCAGCGGGCCGTGCTCGCCGTCCGGCGAGGGCGGCGCCGGCGTGGTGACCGCCTCGGTGTTCGCCGCGTAGTCGCATTTCGTGCAGCCCACGAACGTGTCCTCGCCGACCTCGGCCATCGCGAGGAACTCCTCCGAGGCCGACCCGCCCATCGCGCCGGCCATGGCGGCCACGATCGTGTGCTCCAGCTCCAGACGTTCGAAGACCTTCCGGTACGCCTCCCGCATTACCCCGTAGGCGGCGACCAGCCCCTCGTCGCTCAGGTCGAAGGAGTAGGCGTCCTTCATCAGGAACTCGCGCGTGCGCAGCAGCCCGGCGCGCGGGCGGGCCTCGTCGCGGTATTTGGTCTGCACCTGGAAGAGCATCAGCGGGAAGTCGCGGTACGAGCTGGTCATGTCCTGCACCAGCAGCGCGAACATCTCCTCGTGCGTCGGGGCCAGCAGATACTCGGCGTCGCGCCGGTCCCGCAGCGTGAAGATGTCGTCGCCGTAGTCCGTCCAGCGGCCGCTCGTCTCGTACGGGTCCCGCGGCAGCAACGCCGGGAACGACACCTCCTGGGCGCCGGCCGCGAACATCTCCTCCCGCACCACCCGGGCCACGTTGTCGAGCACCAGCTTGCCCAGCGGCAGCCAGGTGTAGCCGCCCGGCGCGGCGCGGCGGATGTAACCGGCGCGCAGGAGCAGCCGGTGACTCGGCACCTCCGCCTCGGCCGGCTCCTCGCGCAGGGTCTTGAGCAGCAGGGTCGACATTCGCAACAGCATGAAAGCAGGGTAGTGGGCGGGGTGTCGTACTCGTCACGGTGTTTTCGCCCGGCTCGGGTGATTAGCTGTGTTGATGACCTGGCGCAGCTACGTGGCCCTGGGTGACAGCTTCACCGAGGGGATGGACGACCCGTATCCCGACGGCCGGACCTTCCGCGGCTGGGCCGACCTGGTCGCGGCGCGGCTGGCCCTGGATGCGGGGCCGGGATTCGGGTACGCGAACCTGGCGATCCGCGGTCGTCTGCTCGATCAGGTGATCGCCGAGCAGGTCGAGCCCGCCCTCGCCATGCGCCCTGGCCTGGTCAGCTTCGCCGCGGGCGGCAACGACGTCCTGCGGCGCAAGGTCGATCCGGCCGGCCTGATCGCCAAGGTGGACGGCGTGGTCGAGCGGTTCCGCGCGGCCGGCGCCGACGTGGTGATCTTCCGGTTCGCCGACATCTCGCAGCTACCGGGCCAGCGGCTCGTCGGTCCGCGCGCGGCGCAGCTCAACGAGGGCATCACCCGGATCGGCGCCAAGCACGGCGCCCACGTGATCGACCTGCACAGCGACGACGCCTTCCGCAATCCGCTGATGTGGAGCACCGACCGGCTGCACATGTCGCCGGCCGGACACCGCCGGGTTGCCGCGCACGTGCTGACCTCGCTGGGCGTGGGCGTCGACGAGGAGTGGATGCTGGTGCCGCCGGCGCCTGCCCCGACACCCTGGCTGCTCGCCCGCCGCGCCGACCTCCGCTGGGCCGGGCAGCACCTCGCACCCTGGATCAAGCGCCGGCTCACCGGTGTCTCATCCGGCGACGGCATCACCGCCAAGCGGCCGTCGCTGTCGCCGATAACGGAATAGGTTGACCGACATGTCTGTGGAGAACGATCCCGCACCCCAGCTCAGCGCCTACGCGCATCCCGAACGACTCGTCACCACCGGGTGGCTGGCCGAGCACCTCGGCACTCCCGGCCTGGTGGTCGTCGAGTCGGACGAGGACGTGCTGCTGTACGACACCGGGCACATCCCCGGCGCCGTCAAGGTCGACTGGCACCTCGAGCTGAACGATCAGATCACCCGCGACTACCTCGACCCGGAGGCGTTCGCCGAGCTGGCCGCGGCCAAGGGCATCGGGCGCGACGACACGATCGTCTTCTACGGCGACAACAACAACTGGTGGGCCACCTACGCGCTGTGGGTGTTCAGCCTCTTCGGCCACGCCGACGTGCGGATCCTCGACGGCGGCCGGCAGAAGTGGGTGGACGAGGGCCGCGAGCTGACCCGCGAGGTGCCCGCCCGCGAGCGTGCCGACTACCCGGTGCCCACCCGTGACGACGACCGGATCCGCGCGTTCCGCGAGCAGGTCGCCGGGCACGTGGAGGGCGGCCGGCCGCTGGTCGACGTGCGCTCGCCGCAGGAGTATTCGGGCGAGCTCACGCACATGGCGGCGTACCCGCAGGAGGGTGCGCTGCGCGGCGGGCACATCCCGGGCGCGCTCAGCAAGCCGTGGAAGTCCGCGGCCAACGACGACGGCACGTTCAAGCCGGCCGACGAGCTGAGCAAGATCTACCGCGATGAGCTGGGGCTGGACCCGTCCGACGATGTGATCGCGTACTGCCGGATCGGGGAGCGGTCCAGCCACACCTGGTTCGTGCTGACCCACCTCCTCGGGTTCGAGCGGGTGCGCAACTACGACGGCTCGTGGACCGAGTGGGGCAACCTGGTCCGGGCGCCGATCGTCAAGGGCTCCGAGCCTAAGTGACCGTTAAGTAGGGTGGCTTGACAGCCGGATATCGTTTACCCGTGACGGTAGATCAGCAGCATCGGACCGGTCCGCCCGCGCCTCGCCGGCGGTCGCGCCGCGACGAGATCCTGGACATCGCTGTGGGGCTCTTCGCCCAGCGCGGATATCACGGCGTGTCGATGGACGACATCGGCTCGGCGGCCGGCGTCACCGGTCCGGCGCTCTATCACCACTTCGCCGGCAAGGAGGCGATGCTGGTCGCCGCGCTGATCCCGGTCAGCGACGGGCTGCTGGCCGGGGGCCGGGAGCGGGTCGCCCGGCACCCCGGCGACGCCGACGCGGCGCTCACCGACCTGATCGACTTCCACGTGGCGTTCGCGCTGAAGAACCCGGCCGTCATCGCCCTGCATCTGCACGAGCTCGCCCGTCTGCCGGAGGAGCCGCGCCGGCAGATCCGCCGCCTCCAGCGCCTCTACGTCGAGGAGTGGGTCAGCGTGCTGGCGACCTTGCGGCCGGAGTTGAATGCTGATGAGGCGCGGGTGCTCGCCCACGCCGCGTTCGGCCTGATGAACTCGACGCCGTTCCTGGGCGACGAGGTCGAGCACGAGCGTGCCGCCGCGCTGCTACGCGCCGCCGCCGCATCCGCACTCAAGCGCCAGTGACGATTGGGCCGGTGAAAATGATCGACTCGCTGCTCGTTGCCAACCGGGGCGAGATCGCCCGCCGCGTCATCCGCACCGCCCGGCGCCTCGGCATCCGGGCGATCGCCGTCTACTCGGAGGCGGACGCGGACATGCCGTTCGTCCTGGAGGCCGACGAGTCGGTCTGTGTGGGGCCGGCCGCGCCGGCGCAGAGTTACCGGAACGCCGAGGCGATTCTGGCGGCCGCGAAGAGCACCGGCGCGCAGGCGGTTCACCCCGGCTACGGATTCCTGAGCGAGCACGCCGGCTTCGCTCGCGCCGTCGAGGCCAACGGCCTGGTGTGGGTCGGTCCGAGCGCTGACGCGATCGCCGCGATGGGCGACAAGATCAATGCGCGCAACCTGATGGCCGCGGCCGGCGTGCCGGTCGCGCCCGGCACGCAGGAGCCGACGGCATCGGTGGACGCGGCGGTCGAGGCCGCGCGTGACATCGGCTACCCGCTGATGGTCAAGGCCGCCGCGGGTGGCGGCGGCATGGGCATGGCCGTCGCGACCGACGAGGCGGCGCTGCGCAAGGAATTCGACAAGGTGCACGCCTTCGCCGAGCGGACCTTCGGTGACGGCTCGGTGCTCCTCGAGCGCTACTTCCCCCGGGTACGCCACGTCGAGGTGCAGATCCTCGGGCTGGCCGACGGCCGGGTGATCGCGCTGAGTGAGCGGGAGTGCTCGGTGCAGCGCCGCAACCAGAAGCTGCTGGAGGAGGCGCCGTCCCCGGCCGTGACGCCGGAGCTGCGCGCCCGCTTCCTGGCCGCCGCGGTCAAGGCCGGCGAGGCGGTCGGCTACCGCAACGCCGGCACCGTCGAGTGCCTGCTCGACCCGGCCACCGGCGAGTTCTTCTTCCTCGAGATGAACACCCGGCTGCAGGTCGAGCACCCGATCACCGAGCTGATCCACGGCATCGACCTGGTCGAGGAGCAGTTGCGGATCGCCTCCGGCCTCCCGCCGACCTTCGACCCCGAGACGCTGATCAACGCCGGCCACGCGATCGAGCTGCGGGTCAACGCCGAGGATCCGAAGCGGTTCCTGCCCGGTCCGGGCAAGATCACGACGTGGGTCGAGCCGAGCGGCGACGGCATCCGGGTCGACGCCGCTTACGCCACCGGCCTGACCAAGACACCGTTCTACGACTCACTGATGGCCAAGATCATCGTGTACGGCCACGACCGCGCCGACGCCATCGCACGGGCGCGGACGGCCGTGGCCGGCTTCGAGATCGCCGGGCCCAAGAACAACCTGCCGTTCTTCGCCGAGCTGCTGGAGAACCCGGAGTTCATCAGCGGCGACTATGACACGGGCATCGTCGCTCGAATGAGGTGAGCCACTTGACCACCGTCTCGATCAGAGAGGTCGCGCCGCGGGACGGCCTGCAGAACGAGGACCCGATTCCCACCGAGGCCAAGGTCCGGCTGATCGACGCGCTCTCCGGCACGGGCGTGCGCCGGATCGAGGCGGTGTCCTTCGTGCACCCCAAGGCGATCCCGCAGATGGCCGACGCGGACGAGGTCTGGGCGCGGGCCGAGAAGCGTCCGGAGATCCGCTATTCGGCGCTGATCCCGAACACCCGCGGTGCGCAGCGCGCGATCGCGGCCGGCTTCCGCGAGATCGAGGTCGTGGTCTCGGCCAGCGACACGCACAACCGCCGCAACCTCAACCGGTCCACCGCGGAGTCCCTGGACGACATCACGGGCCTGATCCCGCTCGTCCACGACGCGGGCGCGACCCTCGAGGTGATCGTGGCGACCAGCTTCGGCTGCCCGTTCGAGGGTGACATCGCGCCGTCGCGGGTGGCGGGCATCGTGGAGCGGGTCCGGTCCGACGGCGCCGACCGCATCGCCTTCGGCGACACCACCGGCATGGCGACCCCGCGCCGGGTCAAGGACCTGCTGTCCGAGGTACGCCCGGAGCTGCTGCACTTCCACAACACGCGAGGCACGGGGCTGGCGAACATCCTCACCGCCCTCGAGCTCGGGGTGTCGGAGTTCGACGCCAGCGTCGGCGGGATCGGCGGCTGCCCTTACGCCCCGGGCGCCTCCGGCAACGTGGCCACCGAGGAGGTCGTGCACATGCTGCACGACATGGGCCTCGACACCGGAATCGACCTGGACGCGCTGATCGAGGTGGCGGAACTCGCCGAGAAACTCCTGGGCAAGACTCTGCCGTCCGGTGTTCTTCGGGCCGGACCGCGTACCAGATTGGTCTGATTCGCCCGCACCATTCGTCCGATCATTTTTCCCATTTGTCCGCGTGACCCTCGTCCTGTCCTTTCGTTACCCATGTCGAGTGGCCGATAAAGGTCATCGGGCTCAGTTCGGACGACGAGGGGTTGGACCATGACGGGGTGGGTGGGCGAGCACAAGCGCGCGGCACTCGCGTCCGTCCCGGCCGCCGGCGTCTCCGCGCTCATGCCGCCCCACAGCCAGGGGGCGGAGAAGCGTGTGGAACGTCGACGCCGGTGGGCCTTGCGTGCCCTGGTCGTCGGCGGACTGGCCGGTGCCGCGTGGCTGCTCACCGGTGCCGCCGCACAGGCCGCGGATCACGAGGAGACGGCCGGTGGCTCGTCTCTGCTCTCCTCCGTCGTGCGCGGCGACGCCACACCGGTGGTCGGCAACATCCTCAAGGCGGCCGCCCAGCCGCTGGACGTCGTCCGCCCTCAGAACCAGCAGCACCAGCGGAACGAAGACGAGGGCGTTCTCGCCCGGCCGGTCGCAATCCTGACCGGCAACGGTAAGACCGGCGCCCACACCGCACTCGGTGCGGTTGACGGCGTCGTCCGGGAGCTGACCGGGCCACTCCGCCTCACCGGCGGACCGGAGGACTCCCGCCGCCTCGCTCCGGTGGCGGCACCGCTCACCCGGACTCTGCGCGGGGTCGCCGGCACGCTGCCGCAGGCAGCAACGCCGGACCGCACGCAGCGCCCGGCATCGGCTGCGACGCCGGTGGTCCGAGCGGTGGCGGCGACACGGACAGCGGATCTCGTCACGGCACCGCACCCCAAGGCGGCCGGTCCGGCCGGCCACCGGCACGTGCACGCCAAGACGGCACCCGCGGGCAAGCGGCACTCGATCGTCACCGAAGGGCACCCGGTGGCCGCCACGGCGGCACGGCCGGACACGCTCGGAAACACCACACCCGGCGGTGACGGGCCTGCGCCTCTGCAGGTGCACCTCGGGGCACTCAGCGGCATCTCGACAAGCGCGTCGGGAGCTCCGACGGAAGGTGGCTCAGCGGCCTTCCTTCCGGCTGCGGTCGCGAGCGGCCTGGTGGCCTACCACCGGCTGCGCACGGCGACCGACGTCGAGGTCCGGCGATTCGACGCCGAGACACCGACCGTCTCACCTGACTAGTGACGGCTGCCGGTCATGCGCCGGCATCACCCGCCCGGTTCGGGCGGCGACCGTCTTTGATTCCACGACCGTTTGCGTACAAGCGGCGAATCAGCACGGCCGAAATCGTCACGTATCCACCCGCTGTGGGCGCACGTCGACAAGCGGAGTCAGGTTCTCGGAAATTCACGCCAGGCACCGCTGCGCCCGAATGCACAAGTTCCGCAACGCCCAACTGAATACGCGCACCACCATTCTGCTGACATTTTCGAAAGGCACTTCTTTCTCATGAAGACTTGGGTTCGTAAGACTCTGAGCGTCGGTGTCCTGGCCGCCGGCGCCCTGCTGGTCGCCTCGACCGCCGCGCAGGCCGACGTCGACCAGAACAGCTGGGACAACAACGGCATCGGCAACGGCATCCAGGTCGTCTCCGGCCTGAGCGTGCCGGTCAACCTCGTGGGCAACGCCATCGGCGTGGCCGGCGAGGCGAACGCCGCGGGCTCCGGTGTGAACTACACCGAGGGTCACCGCAACGTCACGCAGAACTCGAAGGACAACAACGGTGCGCTGAACGGCCTCCAGGCCTACGCCCCGGTGTGGATCCCGGTCAACGCGGTCGGCAACGCCGTCAGCGTGCTGGGCGAGGCCAACGCGGCCGGCGCCGGCGTGAACAAGCGCACCGAGAGCACCCAGGTCACCGAGCACAAGCACCGTGACCGTGACCGCGACCGTGGCGGCAACGGCGTCCAGAACAGCTGGGACAACAACGGCCTGCTGAACGGCCTGCAGGTCTACGCCCCGGTCGACATCCCGATCAACTTCTGCGGGAACTCGATCGCGCTGCTCGGCGAGGCCAACGCTCAGGCGGTCTGCTGGAACGGCAGCACCCGTGGCCGCAAGACCGAGAAGGCACAGCAGAACACCACCGACAACAACGGTGCGCTCAACGGCGTCCAGCTGCTGTCCGGTCTGCACATGCCGATCAACCTGTCCGGCAACGCGATCGCCGTCGCCGGTGAGGGCAACGCCGCCGCGGCCTCGCACAACGAGTCGGGCAAGGACAACGACGTCCAGCAGAACTCGTCGGACAACAACGGCATCGCCAACGGCCTGCAGGCCTACGCGCCGATCGACATCCCGATCAACGCGTGCGGCAACGCCCTGGGCATCCTGGGCGAGGCCAA
>NZ_JBFAZH010000039.1:0-16903 GCF_040681735.1 Actinoplanes sp. NPDC051633
CGCAGCCAAGGTCGTTTCTGTGCCTCAAGTCGTCGACCGGGCGAAATGCGACTTGGGTTGAGCTTCAAGTCGGGTGGCGTGGGCGGCCGGTCAGTGCCTAGCGCAGTTTGAGTCTGAACGAGCGGGCGCCTGCTGCCCAGGCCAGGTGCAGGTCTTCTGGGCTCGGGTTGCCCTCGGCGTCGAAGCCGATCTTGTTGAAGTCGGCGAAGCTGTGGTTGTCGCGGGCGATGATCGCGTAGTCGGCGGCGACGTCGGCCTCCTCGGTGCGCACGTCGACCTCGGCGGTGCGCCGCTTGCCCTTGTAGCGCACCTCGATGGTGTCGCCGGTGCGCAGGTTGCGGCCCCACGCGAAGGGCGAGCCGATCAGCAGCACCCCTTCGTGCCGGGTGAAGGCGACCGGCACGGTGTAGCGCTTGCCGCTCTTGCGCCCGACCACGTAGAGCGTGATGAGCCGCTCGCCGACCACACCCGACAGCCCCGGCACCCGGGAGAGCCCGCGCACGATCGCGTTGGCCAGCCCCTGAAAACGCAGTGTCTGTGCCCGTGGTTCGGCCCGGCCGTCCGTCATGGACACACCTTAAGCGCCCCGGCCGATCTCAGCCGGGGTTGCCGCCGCGCAGGGCCGCCAGCCAGGCCGCGCTGTCGGCGAAGTCCGCGTCCGTCAGGCCCGCCGTCGACGGGAGCGGCTCCTGCGCCGCGGCCGTCGACCAGCGGTGCCGCGGGTAACTGCCGAGGAAGCGCACGTCGGCGCAGATGCGCCGCAATCCCTGCAGCGCCTCGCCCATCCGCGGCTCGGCGATGTGCCCCGTGCAGTCGAGGAAGAACACGTACGTGCCGAGCTGCTCGCCCGTCGGACGGGACTCGATGCGGCTCAGGTTGATGCCCCGCACCGCCAGCTCGGTGAGCACCGCCAGCAGGGCGCCGACCTGGTCGTGCCGGATCGACACCGCCAGCGACGTCGCGTCGTCGCCGGTGGGCGCCGCGGGCGCAGCCGGCCGGGTGAGCAGGCCGAAGCGGGTCACCGCGTCCGCCCGGTCGGCGATCTTGTCGGCGAGAACCTTGAGATTGTTCCGGGGTACGCCGATCGGCGCGCAGATGGCGGCGTCGCACTCGCCCGCGGCCGCGCTGATCGCCGCCGCGGCGTTGGAGAGCACATCCACCACCGTGGCGTCCGGCACGTTGGCCAGCAACCAGTTGCGGCACTGCGCGGAGGCCTGCGGGTGCGCCGCCACCGTGCGGATCTCGCCCAGCGGCGTCAGCCGGGGCGCCGCCAGCTGGAACTCCACCGGAAGGACCACCTCGCGGGTGATCACCAGCGGACTGCCGGTCGCCAGCTCGTCGAGGGTGACACCGACGGCGCCGCCCACCGAGTTCTCCAGCGGGACCAGTGCCGCGTCCGCCGCGCCCGACCGCACCGCTTCCAGGGCCTCGGGCACGCTCCGAGCCGGAGTGCGCAGACCGTGCTCGGCCGCCGGAATCGTCCGCAGAGCCTGCTCGGTGAAGGTCCCCTCGGGACCCAGGTAGACGTAGTGGGTGGGTGGCGTGCCTGGCATGTGTCTCAGGATGTCACGAGCCGCAGGCGCGGACCCTGATGCCCGGCGGGGCGTCTCTGGTCACCCGGTCGCTGCACACGTCCGCGCCGGCCTCGACCAGCGTCAGCTTCGACGGTTTGCCCGAGCTGACCACCAGCAGCGGCTCGTCGGTGTCCTCGTCCTCGCCGACCAGGCCCAGGATCGCGAACTGCCAGGTCCGGGCGCAGTACGGCCCGAACCGCACCTCGAGCGGCTTGGTCGGAATGCCCGGCTTGCCCTTGACCAGATCGAGCATCTGCTGCTTGCTGGGCCCGGCGGTGCACACGGGCGCGGGCGGCGGGGGCGGTGTCGTCGTGGGGGTCGGCGTGGTCGGCACTACCCGAGTCGTGGGCAGAGTGGCGCCGGGCAGCGGGTAGCCGGTGCCGGTCGGGACCCCGCCGGCCGGGGGCGTGCCGGCGGGCGGTGTGGGCACGCCGATCGACGAGGACGGCTCGCCGGCGCTGCCCGCCGGCCGCGGTGGTGACGTCGGCAGCGGCTCCGGCGGCGCGCCGCAGCCGGCCAGGAGCGCGGCGAGGGCGGCGAGGGCAGCCAGAGCGGGGGCCGCTACGAAGGGGCGCGACACGACGCTCATCGTAGGGTGTGAAGGTGGTCGATTGAATGTCGGTCAGCCGGAGATCCGGTGACCGGCCTTGACCAGGGTGTTCACGGCCTCACGGAGGCGGACGGTGGGCACCAGCAGGTAGTCGGTGTCGTACGTCGAGAACGTGACGATGTTGACCCTGGCCTCCGCGAGCGGGCCGACCAGTGAGGCGAGCACCCCGGTCAGCGCCAGGTCCAGCGGGCCGACCACGCGCAGGCAGCGCCACGGTGTCTCGGCCGTCGCGCCCTCGGGCACCCGGTCGGCGGGGCAGATGATCGACGTCTCGTCCGGTGCCCAGGTCACCGAGAGGACGCTCTTGTCGTCCGGCCCGCTGCGGAGCGTGGCCGGCAGCGCTGTCCCCGCCGGCAGGCGGCACACCGCATATTCCTCCGGCAGCAGGTCAAGATCGAGCATGCATCGAAGAGTACGGGTTATTTCAAGACTTAATAGCGCACGGGCGAGAAGAAAGTGAGCGAGGCGACCACCTGATCGCCGTTCACCAGCGGCGTCGCGATCGCGTCGACCGTCAAGTGCCCCTCACGGCCGGTGGTCTGCACCCGCATCAACCCGCGGGCCAGGCGCTCGCTGCGGATGGCCAGCAGCGGCGGGATCTTCTCCACCTCGGGCTCGTCGAGCTCGCCCCCGCCGGCGGTGAAGTCGATCAGGCGGAGCACGTTGCCGAGCAGCGGCCGCCCGACCGCCTCGGCCGGTGCGCCCAGGCCCAGCATCTCGGCGCACGAGGGCGACAGCGCGCGGATCGTGGTGGTCACATCGATGATCAGGCTGGGCTCGACGGCCCCCGCCACGGTGGTTGCCCACCGCTCGATGTTGCCGACGAACTCGGACTCGGCCGGCGGCCGCGCCTGCGGCACGAACGCCCCCGACAGCGAGAGCTCGACGTGCGCCACCCGCACCTCCCTGGTCATCCGCCCGCGAGCCCCCGTGGGGAGGCTCGCGACTCGCAGCCCTACGGCTACGAACGGTACTCGGGAAGAACGTTACCGGCGGGTTGCCCGCTTGTCAGTGGCCGTTTGTCCGTCGGGATACCAGCGGTACCGGCCGGCGGGGCGGTACGGAGCGTTGGCCCAGGTGCTCGGGTGTTCGGCCACCGCGGAGAGTTTCGCGGCCGTGGCCGGCGAGATCCGCGCACCGCCGGCGATGAGCAGCCGGTCGAGCTCGCGGTGGGTCGCCACCAGGCAGTCCTTGGGGAGGCCGTGGACGCTGATCACGCCGGAACCGACGAACGCCAGGACCGGGCTGACCGGGACGCTGAGTCCCACGGCGGCGGACAATGCCCGGCCGGCGCGCTTGGCGTCGCGGCGGGCCTCGGCCACGAAGGCGGGTCGCTTGCCGTTGATCTGCACCACGTCGCCAGCGATGAGGACCCGGGCGCGGCCGTGATCGGCAACGGTCACCGCGTAGACGCCACCCGGCCCGATGGCCAGGAAGCCGGCGCGTTCGTCGCTCGCGTCGAGCTCCTGGTGACCGGCGCGCGGCCAGTCGACGATGTGCCACGACGGACCGAGCCGGTCCAGACGGGTCTGTGCACGTACCTCGGCGGCCTCGAGACGCCGGGCGTCCCGCTCGGCGCGGCGGCGACGGGCCCACTCCACGGGGCTGGTGCGCGGCGGCTCGAGCGGTGCGGGAACGGGGTCGGGCCTGCGCCGATCGACCGGCGCGAGTGCTCTGGAAGGGGTGATCGGCAGTGCGGGACGTGCGGGGAAGACAGTCATTGCGACCTCCGGCAAAAGGTCTTCGGCTCTCTTGTCACTACCGTAAGTGTCGGACCCTGTACGAAAGAAGACGTGGGGCCGTGAGAAAAGCGGAGTGAAGGGGGATGAATGCCGCATTCACGCGCGGCCTTTTTAGGCGGATGGTGCATGCGTCCCCGATTCCCCCAGAGCTCGTACGGTTACACCGGACAAGTTAGCTTGACCTTACCTCCCGTGCACTACGTGCAGGTGATCTCTGCCAAAAGTCACAGTAGGCTCAGGTCGTGGCGCACTACGTGGACAGTGAGGTCGGCCGCCTATCGACGGTCATGTTGCACCGGCCGGGTCCTGAGCTGGCCCGACTTACCCCGCGAAACAACGACTCGCTGCTGTTCGACGGCATCCCGTGGGTGGGTCGTGCCCAGGAGGAGCACGACGCGTTCGCGGCCGCTCTGCGAGACCACGGCGTCGAGGTGCTCTATCTCGGACAGCTGCTGGCCGAGACCCTGAACGAGGCGGCGGCCCGCGACGAGCTGATCGCCAGCGTGCTCGACGACCGCCGGCTCGGCGACTCGCTGCGCGACCGGGTGGGGGAGTATCTGGCCGACCAGGACCCGCAGCGCCTGGCCGACGTCCTGCAGGCCGGCCTGGCGCACGAGGAGATGAAGCCGGGGCCCGGCGGTCTGGTCTACCGGATGATGGACCGGCACGACTTCGTCATCGACCCGCTGCCCAACCTGCTCTTCACGCGGGACTCCTCGGTGTGGGTCCGCGACCACGTCGCCGTCACCAGCCTCGCGATGCCGGCCCGCGGCCGCGAGACCACGCTGACGCACGCCATTTACCGCTACCACCCGCGGTTCGCCGGGACCCCGCTGCTGTTCTCCCCCGACCTCGAGCACGTCGAGGGCGGTGACGTGCTGATGCTGGCGCCGGGCGTGCTGGCCGTGGGCGTGGGTGAGCGCACCACCCCGGCCGGCGCCGAGCGGCTGGCCCGCCGGGTCTTCACGGCCGGTCTGGCGCACACCATCCTGGCCGTGCCGATCGCTCAGGAGCGCGCCACCATGCACCTGGACACGGTGTGCACGATGGTCGATGTGGATGCCGTGGTGATGTACCCGAACATCGCCAACACGCTGCAGGCCTGGACGGTGTCCGCGGGTCCCGAGGGGGAGCCCGCGGTGCAGGATCCGCGCCCGTTCCTGGAGGCCGCCGCCGAGGCGATGGGCATCGACCGGCTCCGCGTGATCGACACCGGGCTCGACCCGGTCACCGCCGAGCGCGAGCAGTGGGACGACGGCAACAACACCCTCGCCATCGCGCCGCGGCTCTGCGTCGCCTACGAACGCAACATCGAGACCAATGCGCAGCTCGAGCGCGCCGGCATCGAGGTGGTCCGGATCAGCGGCTCGGAGTTGGGCTCGGGTCGCGGCGGACCGCGGTGCATGAGCTGCCCGATCAGTCGAGAGGGCGGCCGATGACGTGGCTGACCACCAGCTCGGGCGTGTGCTCGATCTCCGGGAACTTGTCCGGGAAGTCGAAGACGCCCAGCTCGAGCTGGACCGGGTAGTCGGGGGCCTGATCGATCGTCCGCACCACCTCGCCGTCCACAGTGAACACCAGCGATCCGGGGCGCCAATCCACGGCGTACGTGTGGAACTCCGCGATGTCGATCTCCAGCGGGATCGCTGACCACTCCTCGGTGAGCCGGGGATCCCGGAACTTGTGCAGACCGATGCCGACGTCCCGCGGGGCGGTGCCGAACGTCTCCATCACGCAGATCTCCCCGGACCGCGCCGGCCCGGTGTCCTCGATGCCGGACATCCAGAACGCCACCATCGACCGCGGTGACACCTCGCCGCGCATCCGGATCTCGATGTGCCCGTAGAGCGGTGTGTATCCCCAGAGGGTCTGCTGCTCCTCGCGTACCCGCTGGTTCTCGAGAAACGGCTGACCGCCGACCGTGCTGCCGACCGGCCCGGAGAAGTTGGCCGACTGGATGCACGAGACCCGCAGCGGTGTCTCGTGGATCCCCTCCGCCCACAACCCCTGCGACGGCGGGATGCTCAGCCGCAGCTCGCCGTCCCGGACCTGGTAGGTGGGCCGGGACGACTCGCGGGAGCTCCAGTGCGGCAGATAGTGCGGGACCCAGATCGCCGGGTCCAGATCGGTCCCGGTGAAGTGCTCGTCCAGAAGCTCCATCAGCGCAGGGTGAGCTGCCTGCCCACCAGACCCTGCTTCGCGCGGCGGGCGGCGCCGTCCAGCGGGCCCGACTCGGCCAGGATGTCCGCGTACCGCTTGGCGAAGTCGGCCAGCGGAGCCTCCCAGTCGGCCGCCTCGGGGTCGCGCGGCACGTCCCACACCGGGACCAGCAGCCCGTGCGCGCGGAACATGCCGGCGAACTTGGTGCCCTCGCCGAGCAGCAGGTCACCGCTCGCGGAGAGCCGGGCCAGCGCGTCCAGGGCGGTGTCCTCGGGCTCGCTGAGCACCCAGCGGACGTGCGACTTCTCCGGCACCCGGCACCAGTAGGCGGCGTGCGCCGCGGAGAGCCGGGCGGTCGGGTAGATGGAGGCGTTGGCCCGCTCCAGCGACCCCTTCACGTTCGGGTCCTCGACCTGCTCGGCGTCCAGCCAGTACTCGAATCCCTCGTGCATCGTGATGTCCAGCGGACCGTCTACCAGGATGTCCTGCAGCCGCGGTCCCGCGCCCGGCAGCGACGGCACCGGCACGGTGTCACCCGGCTCGGTGCGCAGGGCGCTGAGGATCGCCACCGCCAGGTCGCGCGAGACGTCGCCGGACTGGACGTGCCGCTGCAGGCCGATGAACACCCGCCCGTCCTGGCGCGTCATCGCGGGCCAGGCCATCGGCAGAACCGTCGACAGGGTGACCGGCCGGTCGCCGTACTCCTCGATGATCTCGGGCTTGAGGGTGAGCGGCGCGGAAGCGGCCGGCACCAGCTCGCGCAACGCGATCCACTCGGGCTCGTCCACCAGGCCCTCGAACGGCCTCGCGACGAAGATGTCGCGGATCTTCTCGCGCTTCGGCGCGCTGTTCTTCCGACGCTTGCTCATGGCGAACCAGAGTAAGGCAGGGCGCCGACGGTCACGCTCGCGGCAGGCGCACCTCGGCGACCGTGCCGCCACCCTCACGCGGGCGTAGCGACACCCAGCCGTGCTGCCGCTCGACGATCCGCCGCACCAGATAGAGGCCCAGGCCTGCGCCCGGATGCCGCTCGCGGTCGCCGCGGTCACCCTGCCAGTAGCGCTCGAACGCCTTCTCCACATGCGCCGGATCGATGCCGACACCGCGGTCGGCGAGCCGGAAGGTCACCGTCTCCTCGTCGGAGGACGCCCACAGCTCGATCGGGCTGCCCGCCGGCGAGTGCTTGTCCGCGTTGGTGGCCAGCTCGGTGAGGATGGTGGCCAGCGAGTCGCGGTCGCCGAAGGTCTTGGGCAGATCGCCCGGCAGATCCTGCGCCGTCACCCGGTCGCGTAGCGACGCGGGCAGCTCCTCGACCGCCGCCCGCAAGGCGTCCACCAGGTCGAACGGGCCGGCCGGGGATGCGCCGACCTCGCCGTCCTCACTGGTCGCGTTGAGCAGCCGGTCGACCAGGCGGGCCAGCTCCGAGGCCCGGGCGCCGATGATGCGCACGGCCTCCTGGCGGCCCTCCTCGCTCATCGACGACCAGTGGTTGGTGAGCGTGTCCGCGTATCCCTTGATCACGGTCACCGGCGTACGAAGCTCATGGCTGGTCACCGCCACCCACAGGTCGCGGTCCTCCTGGCGGCGGTTGTCGCCGTGCACGGGCAACCCGGCCCGATAGCCGTAGAGCCGGCCCACATAGGAGGCGAGCAGCTCCAGCACGGCCTGATGCTCGGGGCTGCCCTCGGGGCTCGGTTGCGAGCCGGGCTCGGCGTCGTCCTGATCGAAGTAGACGTGCAGCGAGCCGACCACCGTGCCGTTCGCCTCGCTCCGCGCGCCGAGCACCCGGCGCGGCCCACCGCCCTCGGCGTGCCGGGCGAACTCGTCGTTCACCGCGTTCAGCGGAATGAGCAGGGTGCGGCCGGGGTCGTCGCGCCCGACCCGGCGACCGAGGGTGTTCGCGCACACCCCGCTGGCCGCGATCACCCGGCCGTGGTCGGCGTCGTACTCCGCGAAGCCCGCGCCGACGCCACCGAGCACCTCCTGCGCCAGCCGGACGATCTGGTGCAGCACCGGCAACCCTGCCTCGCCGGCGTTGATCCGGTCGAGCACCGCGATCTGGCCCCGGGTCAGGGTCGCGTAATCGGGTCGCGCGGGCATGCTTGCGAGTCTGCCTCGCTTCCGCCGTTTTGGGCAGACCGCATCCGGTGGATCATGACGAGAATTGTCACCTGAGTGTCGGAGGTCACACCTTCGGGACATGGTCCAGCACGAACTTCGGCCGGTCGGTGATCACGCCGTCGACCTTCTGGCTCAGCACGAAGTCCAGCTCCTCCTCGGCGTTCACGGTCCACACGTACACCTGGAAGCCGCCCGCGCGCAGGGCCTGCACCAGGCCCGGCTTCGACCGCAGCAGGCCGAGCCGAGGCCCGGCGACGTGCGCGGCGAAGGGCAGCCGGCCACGTTTCACCAGCGGCGGCAGGACGTGCAGGAGAAAAACTGTGGGTACGCGCGGCGCGAGGATCCGCATCCGGCGCAGAGCGAGCGCACTGAACGACATCACGGTCACCCGCACGGGGCTGTCCGGGCGCGGCTCGACGAGCCCGTGCTCGCGCAGCAGCCGGACGAGCTTGCGCTCGACCTCGGCGCCGTAGCGTGACGGATGCTTCGTCTCGATGAGCAATCGCACCGGGCGGTCGCGCTCACGCAGCGCTTGCAGCAGCCGGTCCAGGGTCAGGAGCTTCGTGAGGTCGGGCTCCGGCGCCGAGGGATGCCACGATCCGTAATCCAGGGCGTCCAGCTCGTCCAGCGTCTTCGCGCTCACCCGGCCGCGGCCGTTGCTGGTCCGGTGCAGCTTCGGGTCGTGCACGCAGACCAGATGACCGTCACGGGTCATCCGGACGTCCGCCTCCAGCCCGTCGACGCCGTCCTCGAGCGCCTGCAGGTACGCGGCCAGCGTGTGCTCCGGCCGGGCGTCCGCGCCACCTCGGTGTGCGAAGACCAGCGGCCGGTGACCGCTCACAACACACCGGTCACAACACGCCGGTCACAACACTCGGGGCGACTGCCCGTCGTCGCGCACCACCGCACGACCGGCCGCTGCCCAGGACTGCATGCCGCCGTCGAGGTTGCGTACGTTGTCCCAGCCGCGCCCGGTCAGGTAGGACACCACGTTGCCGGAGCGCCCGCCGGAACGGCAGACCACCACCACGTCGGTGTCGGTCGGGATCTCGGCCAGCCGGGCCGGCACCTCCATCATCGGCAGGTGATGCGCTCCGGGCGCGTGACCTGCCGTCCACTCGTCGTCCTCACGCACGTCGAGCAGGTACGCGTCGTCCGCCACGTCGGGCACGGTCACAGTGGGCACGTCAGGTCCGAACACGCTTCCCAGCGTAGGGCCTACTTTTCCTTGGCGACGACGGCGGGGTTGGCGAAGATGAAGTCGGCCAGCTTGTCCTGCCGCACGGCCGCGAACATCTCCCTGCTCAGCGGCGAGATCGCCTCGCGCCCGTTCCCGTTGCCGGCGAAGGTGCCGTTGTTGGTGCGCAGCAGCACCATGTCGTTGGTCGCCACGCCCTTGAGCGTGAACATGAAGTCGGCCACCGGGACACCGCCGGTGTCCAGCACGAACGCCTTGCCGGCCGCCTTGATCAGGGCGTTCACCTTCAGCGGGTTGGTGAGCACGCCGCTGCTGCCGGCCTTCTTCGCGATCGCCTTGATGAGCTGCTGCTGGTGACGCTGGCGGTCGTAGTCGCCGTTCTTCAGCCCGTACCGCTGCCGGGCGTAGTCCAGCGCCTCCCAGCCCTCCATGTTCTTGCAGCCGACCTCGTGCCAGATGGGCTTCATCCGCCCGGTCCGGCGTGCCTCGGCCAGCCACTCGGGCTTGCCGTCGACCCACGCCATGTGGTGCGACTTGACCCGCTGGTCGACGCACATGCGCACGCCCTTCAAGGCGTCGATCACGCTTTTGAACCCGTTGAAGTCGATGATCGCGGCGCCGTCGAAGCTGATCCCGGTGGCGTTCTTGAGCGTCTGCGCCATCAGCTGGGCGCCACCGGTCCAGCCGCCGCCGTTCTGCGCGCCGTGGAAGAACGCCTCGGTGGCCTTCGCCGTCCCACCCGCGTACCGGCTCTTGGCGAAGGCCGGCACGACCATCTCGGTGTCGCGCGGGATCGACACCAGGTACGCCTGATCGTGGCTGGCCGGGATGTGCAGCACGATGATCGTGTCGGCGTGCAGGTCGTCGACCGCCCACCGCTTGCGCGCGTCGACGCCGAGAAGCAGCAGGTCGATCGGCCCGTCGAGGCTGTTGCCGCCCTCGGCCTGCGACTTCTTGGCGCCGCCGATCAGGTCCGCCCCGGTGACCGCGCTGGTCGCGTTGTTGATCAGCACCTTGCTGCCGACGATGCCGGCGCCGCTGGCCATCATCAGGACGGCGCCGAAGATCAGCGTGAGCTTGGCCCACAGCGGGTCCTTGCGCTTGGCCGGCGGCAGCGGAGCACGCGGAAGGTCCGGAGGCGGCGACACGGTGCGTCGTGGGGCCTGAACGGACATGCGGACTCCAAGATCGGTCGGGAGCGGAGCTTCGTTACCTTACGTTCAGCATCGATCAAGCGGAATGCCTCCGCCGTATCAACTGCCTGACACGAGCAGTTAACGAACGAACGGGCCGGTGTACGCCACCGACCCGCTCGCGTGCTCAGCCGCCTCGAGGTGCCTCAGCCGCCTGCCGGGGTCGACGGCTTGGCCTTGTTCGCCGCCATCCACTCACCCAACTTGTCGGCAGAAACCGCCTTGTACAAAGCCAGTGCGTTCTCTCTGTCACTGACCACCACCGATTGTCCGCCGATGGTCTGGCTGCCGTTGTTGGGGCTGGTGATGAAGGTGAGGTTCTCGCCGCGCAGGTTGCGGAACTGGACCGCCATGTCGGTCAGCGAGAAGTCGTTGTCGACCGTGACGGCCGCGGTGACCGCCTTGAGGAAGTTGTTGAGCTTCGCCGGGTTGGTCAGCGTGCCGGTGCTCGCCGCCTTGTCCATCAGCGCCTTCAGGAACTCCTGCTGGTGGCGCATCCGGTCGAAGTCGCCGCGCGGGAACTGCTTGCGCTGCCGGATCCAGTCCAGTGCCTGGGCGCCGTCCATGTGCATGGTGCCCTTGGTGAACTTCCGGTACGGCTTGTGGATCGACTTGATCGAGTAGTCCACCTTCAGGTCCACGCCGCCCAGCGCGTCGGTGACCTCCTTGAAGCCGCCGAAGTCGATCGCCATCACGTGGTCGATGTGCACGTCGGTCATGCACTCGACGGTGCGCACCGCGCGGGGCAGGCCGCCGAAGGCGAACGCGGCGTTGATCTTATTGCGGCTGCCCGAGTCGCACGGCGCGTCGTTCGCCGACGGGATGCTCACCCAGAGGTCGCGCGGGATCGAGATGAGCTGGGCGGATTTGTGGTCGGCCGGGATGTGCATCAGGATCAGCGTGTCCGCGCGCCACTCGCTGGCCTTGCCGTCGTCGGTGTCCGGGTCCCGCGAGTCGCTGCCGACCATCAGGATGTTCAGCGCGCCGTCGACCTCTTTGACCGGGCGGCCCTTGGTGATGTCCTCGAAGGCGTTGGTGCGCTTGAGGTCCTTGTCGAGACCCGAGGCGTATCCGTAGAGCGAGATGCCGGCGATCAGGCCGCCGACGACCAGGACCGCGCCGACGACCAGGGCGATCCGGCCCCAGCGCGGCTTGCGCTTCCCGCGGTAGGGCTGACCGGGCCCGCGGCCCGGGTCGCGCGGCGGCGGTCCGCCCGGACCGGACGGGCCCGACGGGCCCGACGGCCCGGCGGCACGCGGCGGCCAGTCGTCGTTGCGTGTCTGCCCACGGCGGTAATCGCTGGGCACTCCGGCGCGACCGGCGGGACGTTGCGGGCCGCCGGACCCGGGCACCGAGGCCCGGCCGGAAGAGGACCGACCGTAGTTAGACGTGGGCGCAGACATGCAGACCAGGTTACGTACCGGGGACCAGCCAACGCCCGCATCGACACCGCCTGGCACGAAGGTGGGAGACAATTACTCTCCGACTTTCGTTCATTACTGTAGAGAAGTACTCATTTCGCGAAGAACTCGATCGTCTTCCGCAGCCCCTCCTCGGGGCCGACCCGCGGCTCGTAGCCCAGCTTCTCGCGGGCCAGGGTCAGGTCGGGCCGGCGCTTCTCCGGGTCGTCGGACGGGCGTTCGACCATTTCGATCTTGGATTCGCTGTCGGTCAGCCGGATGATCAGCTCGGCCAGCTCGAGCATCGAGAGCTCGTGCTCGGTGCCGCAGTTGATCGGGCCGGTCTCGGTCGAGTCGAGCAGCAGCAGGATGCCGCGCACCAGGTCGTCCACGTACGTGATGGATCGGGTCTGCGCGCCGCTGCCGTGCACCGTCAGCGGGAGGTCGCGCAGCGCCTGGTTGATGAAGGCCGGGATGGCACGGCCGTCATCGGGCCGCATCCGCGGACCGTAGGTGTTGAAGATCCGCACGATGGCCGTGTCGAGCCCGTGGAACCGGTGATACGCCATGGTCGCGGCCTCGGAGAACCGCTTCGACTCGTCGTAGACGCTGCGGATGCCGTTCGGGTTGACGTTGCCCCAGTACGACTCCGGCTGCGGGTGCACGAGCGGGTCGCCGTACGCCTCGGAGGTGGAGGCCATCAGGAAGCGGGCCGCGTCGTCGACCGCGCGGTCGAGCAGCGCCATGGTGCCGATCGAGCCGACCTTGAGGATCTCCAGCGGCAGCTTCGCGAAGTCGGTCGGGCTGGCCGGCGACGCCATGTGCAGGATCGCGTCGAACCGGCCGGGCAGCGGCGGGAGCCCGTCGGCCAGGTCGGCCTCGATCAGCGTGAAGCGCGGCTCATCGGCGAGGTGGGCGACGTTGTCGCGGGAGCCGGTGATGAAGTTGTCGATCGCGACGACCTCGCAACCGCGAGCCAGCAGAGCGTCGACGGTATGTGAGGGAACGAAGCCGGCGCCGCCGCTGACCAGGATCCGATGCCCGTCGCCGTACCGCTGCGTCACTGCCATGGCGGTAACTGTAAGCGAGAGGGACCGGGCAGCGCCCGGTCCCTCACCCTGCTTGCGTACTTCGTACCTACTTAGTGTGCCCCGAACCCGGTCAGCGACCGGACCTCCAGCTCGGCGTATTTGTCCTCGTCGTGCTCCTTGGAGAGGATCGTCCCCAGCCAGCCGCAGAGGAACCCGATCGGGATCGAGATGATGCCCGGGTTCGACAGCGGGAAGAAGTGCCAGTCACTGTCCGGGAACATGGCCGTGGCCGAACCCGAGACGACCGGCGAGAAGAAGACCAGGACCACCGCGGCGATCAGGCCGCCGTAGATGGACCACATCGCGCCGGAGGTGTTGAACCTCTTCCAGAACAGGCTGTAGAGGATGGCCGGCAGGTTCGCCGACGCCGCCACCGCGAAGGCGAGCGCCACCAGGAACGCCACGTTCAGGCTCTGCGCGAAGATCGACAGGGCGATCGCGATCGCGCCGATCACCAGGGCGGCGATCCGGGCGACCCGGACCTCGTCCCGCTCGGAGGCCTGGCCGCGCTTGACCACGCTCGCGTAGAAGTCGTGCGCGAGGCTGGACGACGACGCCAGGGTCAGCCCCGCGACGACCGCCAGAATGGTGGCGAAGGCGACCGCGGCGATCACCGCCAGCATGACCGCGCCGCCGGTGGCGCCGCCGAGGTAGTCGATGCCGAGCGCCTGCGCCAGCTGCGGCGCCGCGGTGTTGCCCGCCTTGTCCTGCGCGGTGATCGCCTTGCTGCCCACAAGAGCCGCCGCGCCGAAGCCGAGGGCCAGGGTGAACAGGTAGAACGTGCCGATGATGCCGATCGCCCAGAGCACGCTCTTGCGGGCGGTGCGTGCGGTCGGCACGGTGTAGAACCGGGTCAGGATGTGCGGCAGGCCGGCCGTGCCCAGCACCAGCGCGATGCCCAGCGAGAGCAGGTCCATCTTGCTGTAGAAGGTCTTGGCCGCATCGCCCGCCGTCTCGACGCCGTAGCGCAGGCCCGGCTCGAGGAACGCGCTGCCCTTGCCCGACTGGGCGGCGGCGTCACCGAGCAGCGCGGACAGGTTGAACTTGTAGTGCGCGAGCACCAGGAGCGTCATGATCAGCGCGCCGGACATCAGCAGGAACGCCTTGACGATCTGCACGTACGTGGTGCCCTTCATGCCGCCCACGGTCACGTAGACGATCATCAGGGCGCCGACCAGGATGATCGTGGCGACCTTGGCGGTGTTCGCGTCCATGCCCAGGAACGTGGTGTCCGGTGTGATGCCGAGCAGGAGGCTGACCAGCGCACCCGCGCCGACCATCTGGGCGATCAGGTAGAAGATCGAGACCACGATGGTGGAGACGCTGGCCGCTGTGCGCACCGGCCGCTGCCGCATCCGGAAGGCCAGCACGTCGGCCATGGTGTAGCGGCCGGAGTTGCGCAGGAACTCGGCGACCAGCAGCAGGGCGACGAGCCAGGCGACCAGGAAGCCGATGGAGTAGAGGAAGCCGTCGTAGCCGTACAGGGCGATCAGGCCGGCGATGCCGAGGAACGACGCCGCCGACATGTAGTCGCCGCCGATCGCCATGCCGTTCTGGAAACCGGAGAACGACCGGCCGCCGGCGTAGAAGTCGGTCGCCGTCTTGGTCTGCCGGCTGGCCCAGATCGTGATCGCCAGCGTGATCGCGACGAAGACCAGGAAGAGCGTGATCGTGAGGGTACGAGACGTCGAGCTCGACGCCTCGGCCGCGAGGAGCGTGTGCGACTGCATTACTTGGTCACCTCCCGGCCTTCAGCTCGTTCTGGATCTTGTCGGCGAGCGGGTCGACGCGCTTTGCCGCGAACCGCGCGTAGTACCAGGCGATCAGGAACGTCGTGACGAACTGCAGCAGGCCGAGCAGCAGGGCGACATTGATGTTGCCGACCAGCTTCAGGCCCATGAAGCCGCGCGCGTACGCGGACAGCAGGACGTAGAGCGCGTACCAGAGGAAGAAGGCCACGGTCATCGGAAAGATGAAGCCGCGCAGGGTCTTGCGCAACCGAGCGAAGTCCTCGGAACGCTGGACGGCCTGGTATTTCTCAGACGTGGTGGAGTCAGGCGCATCTGTGGTCAACGGTCTCACCACCTTCGTGGGAGCAGGCGGGCTTTTCCCGGCACCGTACGAAGGAGTGAGCGCGATCACTGACTGCTGGTCAGCGGGTGCGCCGAGCGGCCACCTGACTGCGCCGAATGGCCGTCACCCGAGGCTGCGGTAACGCCCTCGATAGTGGACCAGCGGGGGCTCCGGCGGGTCCAGGTGGACGGTTTCGACGACCGCCTCGAGCAGCAGCGCCCAGCCGGCCGGCCGATGCCCGTCGAGCCGGCATCCGGCCCAGGTGGCGGCCTCGGCCGGGACCGGGCCGAAGTCGGTCTCCGACCAGGCACCGGCCGCGAAGAGACCACCGGGCGCGGGCATCAGGCCGGCGAACCGATCGGCGAGCTGCTGGTCGGCGCCGGTCAGCGGGATCACCGCGAAGCGGCCGGTCTGCCGCACCGCGTCCCAGAAGTCGCTCTCCTCGTCGACCAGGCCGAGCACGCGCCCGGGTTCCCCGTCGGCCACCAGCATCGAGCTGACGGTCAGCCCGGCCGGCCCGGCCGTCGTCCACAGCGTGACCGGAGCCGCGAGCCGTCCGCGCAGCCGGCGGATCGGCGAGCGGTCCTGTTCCGGCGTGGCGAACGGGTCGCTGGTGTGGATCTGGGCGCCCGGCTCGGATGGTTTCACGGGAAACATTCTGCGTCAGCGGTTCGGTGTGACGGCGGCCAACAGCTCGGGCATGCGCCGATCCAGCAGGTCGCCGGCGAGGCGCGCGCCGATCGCGCACGCCGCGCCGCCGTAGAGCAGGCCGACCGGGAGCCCGATCCAGCGCCAGACGTCCTCGGCGAAGTAGGCGGCCAGCAGCAGCGGGACGGTCGCGACCACGGCGGTGGCCAGCGCGCCGAACGCCATCAGGCCCTTGGTGAGGCCGGCGCCGGAGGACATCGCGAACGGGTTGCTGGTGTCGGGCAGGGCGTAAGCGGCGCGGACCGAGATCGGCAGCACCACGGCCAGTCCGATGCCGTAGGCGGCCAGCATCGTGCCGAGCCGGGCCGCCAGATCCGCCGGGCTCCCCTCGGTCACCGACAGCACGACGGCGATGAGGATCAGCAGCGGCACGACGAAGATCGAGAACGCGGCCGCGCGGGACCGGATCTCGGTGCGGCCGGGCACGCCGGCCACGACGTTCGCGGCGTACGCGGTGCCCTCGAAACCGAACTGGTTGGCGAGGCTGATCGCCGCCAGCGCCCCGACGAACAGCGTCATCCCGCTGCCGCCACCGCTCGCGGCCAGCATCACCGGCAGGAAGATCCCGACCACGCTCAGCGTGAGCAGGCTGGCCCGCCGTCGCGTCTCCCGCCACCAGTAGCGGATCTCCCGCGAC
Source organism: Actinoplanes sp. NPDC051633 (assembly GCF_040681735.1). Lineage (NCBI taxonomy): Bacteria > Bacillati > Actinomycetota > Actinomycetes > Micromonosporales > Micromonosporaceae > Actinoplanes > Actinoplanes sp. NPDC051633. Next base: position 16,508 of record NZ_JBFAZH010000039.1, read on the forward strand.
ATCAGCGCGCCGAACCGGTTGCGGGGCAGGCCGCGCACCATCAGCCGGCTGACCGCTTCCTCGTTGGAGGTCGAGCGGCTCTGCTTCCCACCGGGAAGCGCCGTGCCGAGCATGGCCCGCTCCAGCGTCACCGACCACCACCAGAGCAGGCCAACGACCGTGGCCAGCACGATCACCAGCTTGATCGGCACGGTCCAGGCCCGGCCGTCGGAGACGTCCACACCCAGGGTGTACGCGGCGCCGAGCGGCGTCCACCCGATCACCTCCGCCACCACCGCGACGCGGTCCCAGTCGGCACGCTCGGCCCCGGCGATCGCGGCCAGCTGCAGCGGACCGAGCAGCCCGGCCACCACGGCGAGCAGCACCGTCGCCATAAGCGTGCAGGTTTAAAGTACA